>DASSZO010000007.1:0-11739 GCA_035702815.1 Candidatus Aquilonibacter sp.
TGAACGATCTCGGCTCCCATCGCGCGCAACGTCGCGGCGATCGCGTACCGGTTCGAGTCGCGGATCTGCCCGATGGCGGGATCGGCGTCCGGCGGTACGAGTTCGTCGCCGCTCGAAAGCACGGCTATGTGCGGGCGCGCAAAGACGGGTACCCGCGTCATGCCGAGCGTTGCAAGCAATCCAAGATGCGGGGCCGTGAGTCGCGTTGCATGCGCGAGTGCAAGCTCGCCGTCGCGCATGTCGCAGCCACGCTCGTTGACGTTCTCACCGCGTGAAATGCGTTCGGGAACGTGCACAGAGCCGTCGCGGAGCTCGGCATCTTCGATCGGCACGACCGCGTCGGCGCCTTCGGGAACGATGCCGCCGGTCGGAATCCGAACGGCGAAACCGCGCGCAAGCGGCGCCGGCCATGCGGCACCCATTGCGATCTCGCCGGCAACGCGCAGGTCTCCCGGGGCATCGCCCGCATGCATCGCAAATCCGTCCATCGCCGAACGCGGCGCCGCCGGGTAATCGCGGTCCGCGACGACGTCGCGCGCGAGGACGCGGCCGAACGCATCGTCAAGCGCACAATGCTCGACGACCGGCGCCGCCACGCTGACGCGAGCGAGAAAGGTCGCAATCGCGTCGTGCGGCGACAAAAGATTTTCGGCCTGAAAGACGAAGCCGCGCTGTTCCATGCTCGATATCGCTTTAGTTCGTCGCGATCCCGATCGCGTCCGGCGCTCTGCGGAGCGTCGCGGGATCGATGCATCCTTTGTTGACGACGTTCTGCGCTTGGACGAAGAGTACCGCTCGGCGCTGGCGACGGTTGAGACGGCGAAGGCTGAAAAAAACCGTCTCTCGGCAGAGATCGGCAAAGCGGCCGACAAAGCCGCTGCCGCGCGCGAACTCAAACCGCGCCTGGACGAACTTGCCGCCGCAATTGCGCGCGACGACGAGCGAGCGACTGCGCTCGCGCCCGATGCCGCGGGCTCGCCGTTGCGCGAGTTGCTCGAAAACACGCCGAACGTACTCGACGATTCGGTTCCCGCAGGACGCAATTCCGACGACAACGTCTGCGTTGCGACGTGGGGCGAGCCGCGTGCGTTTTCGTTCGAGCCGAAGCCGCATTGGGAGCTCGGCGAAGCGCTCGACATTCTGGATTTCGAACGCGCCGCGAAGCTATCGGGCAGCCGGTTTGCCGTACTCAAGGGCAAGGGCGCTCGCTTGTCGCGCGCACTCGTACAATTCTTCCTCGATCGCGCTGCCGATCGCGGCTACCTCGAAGTGATGCCGCCGCTGCTCGTGTCGCGCGGGACGATGTGGAGCACGGGACAACTCTCGAAGTTCGCCGACGCGATGTTCCAAGATCGCGACGTCGATCTGTTTATGATCCCGACCGCGGAGGTTCCGCTCACCGCGCTGCACGGCAGCGAGATGCTCGACGTCTCGCAGCTTCCGCGTCTACTGACCGCATATACGCCGTGCTTTCGAAAGGAAGCGGGTGCCGCAGGCAAAGATACGCGCGGCCTCATTCGACAGCATCAATTCGAAAAAGTCGAACTCGTCTGGCTATCGCTTCCGGAAGCATCGTTCGACGCGCTCGAGACGCTGACGGAACACGCGCGCTCGCTCCTTGAGGAGCTGGGGTTACCCCACCGCGTCATGTCGCTCTGCGGGGGCGATACCGGATTCAATGCAGCTAAGACATACGACCTCGAAGTGTGGCTGCCGAGCGCCGGCGGGTATCGCGAGATCAGCTCGTGCTCGAACTGCACCGACTTTCAGGCGCGCCGCGCGGGCATTCGCTTCCGCCGCGAACCCAAAGCGAAGCCCGAACTCGTCCATACGCTCAACGGCTCCGGTCTCGCGGTTGGGCGAACGCTGCTCGCGATCATGGAAAACTATCAACAGGAAGACGGATCGATCGTCGTTCCCGAGGCGTTACGGCGCTATACCGGATTCGAGCGTGTGAGCTAACGCGTCGACCGCCGCCGATTTCTCCGGGACTTTTGCACCTGCGGGAAACGCGGCCTCGATGTGGATTTGCGTCGAATCCGGTCCGGCATCGAAGCTGATGCGAATCCGCTCGTTGTTGACCAAGCCAAAACCAGCCTCGATGAAGCGCCCTTTGCGATCGTCGATGTTGACGTTGGCGCCAAGCGTGACTTCAATCGCTTCAAGCACGCGGTCGTAGGCGGCATCGTACGCGAGCGGCAGTTCAACGTTGCGATGCGGCCGCAGCCCAATGCGCGAACTGGTTTCGGGGCGCAGCCATTTTAAAAGAAAACTCATCGGAGAATCACCCAACAGAAGACCCCGCCGGCGGCGGCGAGCGTTGCCAAAGCTGCGACAGGCACGACGCTTTCCCTGCGCGCCGAGATCGTCGCGGCGAGTACGGCCTTCATCACGTTATTCGAGGAAGCGGCCATCACGACGGCCGCCGTTCCGGCTGCAAGCGGAATCACATGCGATTGCGCGACGCCGATGACGAACGGATCGATCTCGGTTAGGCCGACGAGCGCCGCGATCTCCAGAAGGCCCGCCGTCCCAAGCTGGGTCGTCGCCCACGTCGAGAGCTGCGAAAAGAGAATCAGCAACACGGCGAATCCGAGCGCAGTCCCCAGGGCCAGCGGGTTGGCGTGCTGATGGTCTTCCGCGTTTCCGGGCGGACAGAGCCGCGCAGCGAGCGCGGCGAGCACGAACGCCATCAGCGTGAGCGAAACGAAGGGCAGCAGTAAGCCGCGAGCAATGTGGAGGTTGAATATCGACGTCTCCACCAGCAACCGCACATACATCACCGCCGTCGCGATCACGGTTCCGGCCGCAAGTTGTTTGGAATAGCCGTTGAGTCGCGCGTTACGGGCAAAGACGACAGTCGTGACCGTCGACGAATACATGCCGCCGAGCAAGGCGCTCACGATCGTGCCTCGCCGGCGAAAGACGTAACGGTCGAGCAAGTAGCTTGCGTACGAAATCGTCGAGACCGCGACAACCCCGAGCCATACTTTGAACGGGGTGAGTGTCGTAAACGGAATTGCCGGTAACGGGTAGAGTAGCGGCAGCGCGACGCCGACGAGCAGCAAAAATTGCGCGAGCGTGACGACTTCTTCAAACGGCACCGTTTCCGTGATCGCATGCAGGCGCGCGCGGCTGCCGATGAGCAGCACGGCCGCAACGGTGAGTCCCACGGTCAACCATGCCGGTTGCGTCATCGCAACGCCGCCCAGGACGTACGCCGCGATCGTGCAGACCGGGACCATCAAATAGCCGTGGCCGGGGTCGTCCGCACGCAAGCGCTCGCGAACGTCAAAGACCAGCCAGAGCCCAAGGATGAGCAGCGCGGCGGTGAACGCGACGAGATGCAGCGGGTCGATCAGCAAGAGCGCCGCGCCGAGGAAACTCAGCAGCGGGAAAGCCCGGACTCCGCCGGGGCTGCGCTGGAGTTCCTGACCGTAGAACTGCTCGAACGCGAAGCCGAAGAATACCGCCATCGCGACGAGGACGACGTATTGCATCCCTCCCTCCATTCGTGCTAGACTCGCCCCTAACATGCGTTCGCTCGTCGCAACCGTCTCGTATTATTCGTATAGCCGCTGCACCGCCGTCGGCTGTAGGTTGCCGTTGTCTTAGCGAACCCGTCCGCTAACGCAAAAGCCGCCTCGCCGATGAGCGAGGCGGCTTTTTTTATATTCATTTTCACAACGTCAAGGAGCACACCGTGACCGCCACCGCCCCGACCTCCGCACTCGATGCCTTTGCCACCACCGTGGATACGCTCATTCACGCGCATCCGATTGTCCGCCACAATCCCTACACGCGATGGTTCGCGGCCGGAGCGGCGACCGACGCGCAGTTACGCGCATTCACGGTACAGTTCTCGGTGTTCAGCCACCTGTTCGTCGAAGCGCAATTGCGTAAGTGCATCAACGCACCGGACGTCGAGAGCTACCGCGCCGGCAAAGAGATCTTGATGAATGAACTCGGCGTCGTGTTCTCGCGATCGGGTTCCGTTGAGGACGGCACGTTCCGCTTTCGCGCCGGTCACTTCGAGTGGCTCGCGGAGTTTGCGGCGTCGCTCGGTCTCTCATGGCGCGAAATCGGCAAGCGCGAGCACGGAAACGCCGCCACCCTTGCGTTTTGCGATGCGCTCATGGAATGGTATGGCTCCCACGACGAATCGACCGCGGCGGGCGCATCGCACGCGATCGAGCATTGGGCAGCGGCAGGCTTCTGGAAAGAGCTCGTTACCGGCCTGCGCACGATCAAAGACACGCGCCGGCCGGAGCTACCGCTCGGGTTTTGGACGTGGCACGATGCGCTCGAAGAACAACATGCGGCCCACACCGATGACGAACTCGCGGCGGTCTTCAGCAAGCCGTCGTTCTCGGCATCGCGTTTTGTGCGGTCGGCTCAAGCGATGCTCGATGCCGTCGAAGGTTTCTGGGTTGGACTTACGGTCGAACGGGATTCGCTCGCCGTTTAGGCGTCCATGCCGAGCCAAATCTCGCGAACGGTCGTGCTGCGCGGCACGTCTTCGACTTTTCGATACGTGCCGCCGGCATAATCGCCGCTCGGATTCGTGACCCCGAACCAGAAATGCTCGTTTTTGAAGTGATGCCAGAGATGGTACTTCTTGATGAACTTGCCGTACGCGGTGACCGGCGTAAACGGCACGTGTGCGACGTAGTGCACCCATTCGTAATAGAAGAGCGCGACGATGCTCCCGAACACGAGGGACACGGTTAACATGACGTTACGCGTAATCGCAAAATATAAAGCGAAATAAAAGAGCGTCGTCGGAACGACGAACCACAGCGGCAAAAAGAGCAGCTCGAGCTTGGGCGGGTCGATGTGGTGATCGTAGTGCAGCCGGTGCTGCAGCTTGAGGATCCACGACACGGTCGACGGACGCGCATGGAAGAGAAACCGGTGCGTCGAGTACTCGGAGCTCAAGAAGACGATTGCGCCGACGAGAGCCGCGATCCACGAGAACGGTACGGAGCCGGCAGCGAACGCCGCGAGCAGCGCGAGGATCGCTGCCAGCAAGACCGCGTTACTGCCGTGACGCAAAAACGTGAGGATCATAATCCCTTGACGAGATCGATCAGACCCTGGCGATCGAGATACCGTACGTGTCCGCGTTCGCGTTTGAGCAGCGCACGTGCTTCGAGATCGGCGATCGCGCGCGCTGCAACCTCTTTGACGGTTCCCGCGGCCGCGGCGATCTGCGACTGCGTCATATTGGGTAACGGTGCCATCGCGAGTGCCAAGCCCCGTTCGGGCATAGCGTAGGGCAGCAACACCTGCGCGACCCGTGCAATAATCGGCATCGTCGCTTGTGACACCAGTTGTTCGAGCATGCCGCGCGCGCGTTGGGCAGCTACGCGCCCGAGCGCGGCGTACACCTGGGGATCGCGATCTGCAACCTCCACGACCGCCGCCTTCGGGATGCGCAAGTACCGTGCGGCCTTCGACAGGACAATGACGCGGCCGACCGTCGGTGCCTCGTCGAGAAATTCGACTTCACCGAAAACTTCGTATGGGAACACTTCGTAAAAGATCCGCTGCCGCGCCGAGTCGTGCCGGCTGCCCAGCGCAAAGACCCCCTCGAATGCGATCCCCAAAAACGGCCAATCGCTGCTCTCGTGCACGATCGTTTGTCCGCGTCGCGCGGTGTGCAGTGTCGCCACGGAGGCGAGACGACCGCGGCTGATCTCATCGAGCTGCGCGAACGGACGGCTGCGTTTGAGGACGCCGAGCGGCGATGGCGCATCGACTTCGACTGCTGCGCGCGTCAGCGTGACGTGCCATTCACGGTCGCCGACGCGGCGCGGCTCGAGGATCAACTCGTGCTTGCGCGTCTGTTCGATGCGCGATGCGAGCCCACGCGGCTCGTTTTCGGTGATGAAGAAAAACGCTTCCCCGGGCGGCAGACGATCGAAGGCTTCGAAGACACGCGCGGGACGTTCCCATACGGGCATCCCGCGGAGATCCACGGAATGAAGTTGTCGTTTTGCGAGGTCCGCCGATGCGTCGGTCTGCACGTTATTGACCGCCCTTCTTCTGGTGTTCGTCCGCTGGAGCGGGAGGTGCCGGATTCTTGAGCTTCTTCCATGCACTATCGGCGACCGGCGGCAGCTTGTCCATGTGTTTGAGGAATAGGGTCAGTGCCCAAAGCTGATCTTGCGAGAGCGCTGGGCCGAACGCCGGCATTCCTGTCAGGCGAATTCCGTGATACAGCTTCCAGTACGTGACCCCGTCGGGATCGTCTTCGACGCCGTCTTTGCCGAGTTGGGGCGCATTTTGATAGAGTCCCGCGGCAATCGTACTCGGTTTTCCGTCGGCAGCCCCGTGGCAGACGATGCAATTGTCGCCGTAGAGCTTGATTCCGTCGAGCAGATTCTTATCGTTGAGTGCCAGGGGATTATCCGCTTTCGGTGCTTCACGTCGAAGGGTCGCATGCAGCGATTGGCGCGCGGCCCACGTTTCCAGCTTGCCCGGCTTTGCATCTGCATTTGCGGGAATCAGGAGCCCTTGCGTAACCCCGATGTAGCCGATCAGCGCGGCCGCCGCAAGCGTGACGATGATTCCAAGGATAAAGCCTCTAAGCAAGCAAGCCTCCTCTACGAATGAGCGTGAACCTCAGTTTACGTCTTCGGCGGCAACCTCCCCCACGTGCGGGGCGATTGGAGAGTGTATATGGAGACTCACGCTAAAGCGCAATTCCCCGACGAACAATCCGCGGACGGTCACTTTGTTCGGCAAGAAGACCGCTTCCGCAGTTGGGTTCGTGCGGACGGACGCAGCGGCTTTCCCGCAGTAGCCGGGCGCTATCATCTCTACGTGTCGCTCGCGTGTCCGTGGGCGCATCGCACGATCATCGCCCGCAAGCTCAAAGGGCTTGAAGAAGCGATTCCGATGACGGTCGTCGATCCGATTCGCGACGAGCGCGGCTGGCGCTACGGCACCCATTTTTTAAGTGAACTGTACACGGCAAGCGATCCCGGCTATCGCGGCCGGGTCACGGTGCCCGTGCTCTGGGATATGCAAACCAAACGGGTCGTGAGCAACAACGACGACGATATCATGCGCATGTTCGAAACCGAATTTAACGCCATCGCCAAACCGTTGCCCGATCTTTACCCGGCGTCGCTCGCCACCGAGATCGATGCGCTCAACGGCGTCATTTACGATGCCGTCAACAACGGCGTGTACAAAGCCGGCTTCGCGACGAGTCAGCGCGCCTACGAACATTCGGTCTACCGCCTCTTCTCCACGCTTGACGAACTCGAAGAGCGGTTAGCCACTCGCCGGTATCTGTTCGGAAATGCGCCCGTCGAAACGGATTGGCGACTCTTCGTCACGCTGATTCGCTTCGATCCAGTCTACGTCGGGCATTTCAAGTGCAATCTGCGAAGAATTTTCGACTATCCGAACCTGTACGGCTACCTTCGCGATCTTTATCAAATTCCGGGCATCGCACAAACGGTCGATTTCGACCACATCAAGCGGCACTATTACATGACGCATCCCGAGATCAATCCGACGCGGATCGTTCCGGTCGGCCCGCTCCAGTATCTCGAAACTCCGCACAACAGAGAACGGCTCTCGAGCTAATCTCGAGAGCCGTTCGGATGCCGCGTGCGTTGCGTTAGGGTTTCGGCGGCGTCGTGGTACCGATTTTGTTTGTACGGTACTTGCTGCCGTGACGATTGCTCGCAGCAACGCGCGGCCGGTTGAATTTGCTAAGCCAGTTCGAGCCGTTCGGGTTATCGCGAAGCGTATTGGTCATCATGCTTCCGGCGGTCGGCTGCATGTTCGAACTGCCGGTGTTCATCGGCGTGGTGCCATTCATCGGCGTGGTGCCCGTGTTACGCACCGTGCCGGCTTTCATTCCCGGCTGCATCGATCCGCCCGGTCCGCAGTTGACCGTGGAACTTCCTACCGTCGAGCCTTCGGATTCCGATGACGGCTGCATTTGACCCGACGACATCGTGCCGGCGCCGGTCGATCCGTTGACGTTTCCCGCTGCCGAACCCGTCGCGGCGGACTGCTGCGTTCCGGCGCCGGACGTCTTCTCTCCGGCACTCGGCGAACCGGTGCCCGTGCCGGCGATCGTCGAGGAGCAGTTCGGATTGGTGCCTTGCGTCGATCCCATCGGGCCGGCGCTTTGCGTTCCGGCACCCGTCGTGCTCGTGGTCGGAGTGCCGGACGTCGGCGTGCCGGTCGTCGGAGTGGCGGTCGTCGGAGTGGTTTGTTGCTGTTGCGCCATCGCCGGAGCGGAGATCGCAAGCATTCCGATCGCAGTTGCGGCAGCGATGCTGCGCGCGAAATATGTATGCCTCATGCTGTGAGTACGCTCCCAAAGTGAAAAGTAGTGATTGCCATTAACCCGGTACCCGTTTTTCCGAGCGACGCATGAGCAGAGCGTTCGGTAGCTGACGATGGGTACGAGTAATCGCGCATGGATTATGACGTGGCAATCGTGGGCGGCGGGCCCGCCGGCCTTCAGTGCGCTCTGTTGCTCGCGCGCGCCCGGCGTTCGGTTGCTCTGTTCGATGGCGGCGAACCGCGCAACGCAACGGTTCGCGAAGCGCACGGCTTCTTCTCCCGCGACGCGATCGCTCCGGCCGATCTGCTTTCAATTGGACGCGAACAGCTGCAACAGTATGACGTTCGCTTCTTTTCGGCGTCGGTTGTCGACGCAAAAGAACACGGCGACGGCTTTCGGGTTACATGCGGCGACGGAACGTCCGTCGACGTCACGCGCATGGTCGTCGCTACGGGCATGCGCGACAAACTACCCGAAATCGCCGGTTTGACCGAATGCTGGGGAATCAGCGCTTTCGTGTGCCCCTACTGCGACGGCTGGGAGGTTCGTGACGAACCGATTGCGGTTTGGGGCAACACCCGCAGCGGCGTCGAACTCGCCCAGGAGCTCTACCAGTGGAGCCACGACATTATCGTGTGCGCCGACGTGAGTACGCCGATCTCACAACCCGAACGCGAGTGGCTCGACCGCTGCGGCGTCCGCGTTGCCGGCCCCATCGCGCGACTCGATCACCGCAACGGAACGCTTGCGGCGATCGTACTCGACGACGGCACGCGCCTCACGCGGTCGGCACTCTTTATGAGCGTCGGTTTGCGTCAAACGTGCGATCTTGCCGAGCGGGTCGGCTGTCGCCTGACCGAGCGAGGGCATATCGACGTCGATGGGGAGTATCGCACGAGCATCGCCGGCATCTACGCCGTCGGTGACGCCGTTACGCACATGCATCAGATCGTCTTCGCCGCTGCAAGCGGTGCCCGCGCCGCAATCGCGATAAACAACGAGTTAACGGGAATAGCGTGAGCATGGCTATGACGATACCGGATCTTCAATCGAGTGCACCCCGAAGTGGAAAAGAGACGCTTGGGCGCTATGCATGGCTGGCCCGGCTTGCCGACAAGGCGCGCGCCGAAAATGCCGGAACCAACGGCGACTACGTCGCGTACTGCCCGATGTCCATGGGCTTTCTGGAGCGCGCAGGCGTTAGCGCCGACAGTTTCGAGCAGCTCATCCAACAGGGCGCAAGCGACGAACAACTCATCGCATATTTTGATCGCCACGTTTCGGATCAGCAACGCGAAGAGGCCAATCGCTACATCCTCGATGAGCATCGCGCGGCCGTCGAAGAACAAGACCGCGAAGAAGGGCACTGAGCGCCTTTAGTGGAGAAGCGCCTCTCGCGCTTCGTCCTCGGTCAGCACGGTGATGCGAGGATGGGTATGCGAGAGGCGGCGATCCTGCGCTGCAGGGACGACGACGACACGGGCGCGCCGCTCGCGCACGATCGCGTCGAGTTCCGCGGAATCGCCAACGCTAGCCTCGAGATCGTGCGAATGTGCCAACGCAACGGCGTGCTCGTCCGCATCGATCAAGAACGGCCGATAGCCGCTCTCCTTGTAGCGCCGGGCGGTGTCTAGCGTACCGGGCGTGATGCCGGCGATCACGATGCACGGCAGTTGCAGTCGCAGACGCGACGTGACGAGGATCGAGAGCGGCGTGGAAATGGCGATCGTAAAGACCACCACGAGGAATAAGATGCCGGCAAGACGCGTGCCGCCATGCAATCCCCAGGCCGGGATTTGCGTGGCGTAGTACGTCGCAAGCGAAACGGCGACGATTCCGCGCGGGAACACCGTCGCCATCAGCAGCCGCTCGGCGACGGTGAACGTTTGTCCCATCGTCGAGATCGCAACCACGACCAACCGAATCGCGACGAGCACGCCGACGATGGCGAGCGCCGGCGCCAGCAGACCGCCGAGCTGCTGCACTTGGATTTGCGACGCCAAAAGGACGAAGACCGTCGAGAGCGCCAGCATCGACAAATCTTCCTTGAACGAGCGCAACAGCCGCTCGTGCGGCAATGCACGAAAATCCAACAGCAACCCGCAGGCGACGACCGCGACCAGGCCGCTTTCGTGCGCAACCCACTCGGCGCACGCATAGGCGGCAAATCCGACGAACAGCAAACTCAATTTGCTGACGTCGCTCGACGTTCGCGCCGCAAGGGCAAGCACGACACGCCCGCCCGCGCCGAATGCGACGCCCACGACAAGTCCCGCGCCGACGCGCAAGATGATATGCCAGGCTGTATCGAGCGGCGTTCCCGGACGTGATGTATAGCTTGCGAAAACCGCCGCAGCAACGATGACGCCGACCGCGTCGAGGACTAAACCCTCGGATTCGAGCAAATGCGCAACGAGCGCTCGCGGCCGCAGTCGCGTCATCAGCGGTCCGATCACCGTCGGCCCGGTCACGATACAGACGGCGGCAATCATGGAAGCGAGCATGTGGCTCAGGTGATATGCGGTCGCGACGGGCGGCACGAGAACCAGCACCAGCCCGGCACCCAGCGCTACGAGCAGCGCGAGCGTCGCCTTGGGCATACCGCGCAGATTCATGCGCAGTGTTGCTTCAAACAAGACGACGACAACCGCAAGCTGTAGTAACGCGCGCGTTCCCGGCGCCGTCAAGTCGAGATGGATGAACCCCAAGCCGCTTGGCCCGGCCACCAAGCCGAACGCCAGCAACGTAACGATCGACGGGACGCCGAAGCGGCTGAGGAGCACGCGCGAGACAACAGCGGCTACGAGCACGAACGCCGCGCCAAGCTCAACCCAAAGAGACGGATAATGCGCGAGAGTTGTCATCGTGCGATGAGAGCGTCCTAACGTTCTGGAGGAGAGGGAGGGATTCGAACCCTCGGACCCCGTGAAGGGCCTGCGGTTTTCAAGACCGCTGCATTAAACCGCTCTGCCACCTCTCCGCGTGGCCGCAAACCCCGTTTTATTTGGGATTTCCGAATATCGCCCGGAACGGCACGAAGCCGAACCGGGCGATTTGGTCACATTTGGTCACGGGCGGTGACGAGACCTACGAAGCGAGCGAGTCCACCGTCCGCAATGTCGCCTGGGCCTATTGGCGTGGACTTGATGAATGGAAAATTGCCCAACCCAGCGCAGCGACGGCGGCAATAGCACCGACAATTGTCGCCCAATCCGCGACAACTCGAAGCGAACCTGAAAAGCGCGGGAGGCCGTTGAGCCATAAGACGAGTGCCAGCGCCAGTCTGATGCTGGCTCGATTCGGTGGAGAGGTGCAGATTAGGCATCAGGCGGCTTGACTCATTCGCCGCTCGAACTCCGCTGGGGAGACGTTACCGATGGCGGTGTGTCGCCTATGCGGATTGTAGTAGCCCTCGATGAAGT
>DASSZO010000103.1:0-8335 GCA_035702815.1 Candidatus Aquilonibacter sp.
GATGTGGTTCGTCCGAGCAATCGAGCCGGCGGCATCGAGGGCGGCATGAGCAACGGACAGCCGATTACGCTGCGGATCTCCGTCAAACCGATTCCGACGCTGATGAAGGCGCTGCCCTCGGTCAATCTTCACGAGCGCGCCGATGCACCTGCGACGATCGTGCGGAGTGACGTCTGCGTCGTGCCCGCCGCCGCGATCGTCGGCGAGGCGATGGTTCGTCTGGCACTGACCGCGCCGCTTCTTGAAAAATACGGCGGCGACTCGCTTGAAGAAACGCTGGACAACCTTCGGCGTTCGAATGCGGCCGCGGCGGATCTCTTTTCCACCCAACGGGAGGGCGTATGAAGCAACATATCGCGCTGGTCGGCTTTATGGCCGCCGGAAAATCGACGATCGGGAAAAAGCTGGCGCGCAAGCTCAAAGTGTCGTTTTTCGATACCGACGACTTGGTCGTCGACGAGCATGGCGCGGTTTCCGATATTTTTTACAACGAAGGCGAAAAAGCGTTTCGCAATTACGAGCACGCGGCCATCGCGCACGTGCTCGACGACGGTGAGCCCGGAGTCGTAGCGCTCGGCGGCGGCGCACTGACCTACGAGCCCAACCAAAAGCTGCTCAAGAAGCGTGCATATAAGGTGTTCATCAAGGTGTCGCCGGAACAGGTCGTCGACCGCTTGCGAAAGAGCCGGCGCGTTCGTCCGTTACTGGGCCCGACGCCCTCGCTTTCAAAGATTAAGGAACTCTATACCAAACGAATGCCTCAATACGCTCATGCCGACTACGTCGTTGAAGCGGAAGGCATGACTACGTCGCAAATCGTCGATGCGATCGTCGAGTGGCTGCACAAGAAGAAGATCGAGATCTGATCGTCAACACCGATCTGACCTATCCGGTCTGCATCGGTTACGATACCTCGCCGGCGATTACGACGTTTCTCCAGCATCGCGCGCAACCGTTTGTCGTCCTGACCGACGCAAACCCGAACGTGCTGCGGCTGGCGCGTACGGTCGCGCGTTTGAACGGGTGCCTCGGACTGCAGAGCTTCGCGCTCGGCGAGTCGCGCAAGCGCCTTTCCACGCTCGAACGCGTCCATGAGGCGCTGCTCGCATCCGGCGCCGACCGGGGAACGCTCGTCGTCGGCGTCGGCGGCGGCGTTGCGAGCGACCTGTTCGGGTTTGCCGCGGCAACCTATATGCGCGGCGTCGCCTACGCCCACATTGCAACCACGCTCGTCGGAATGGTGGACGCGGCAGTGGGCGGCAAGACCGGCGTCGATTTACGCGGCGGTAAAAACCTCGCCGGCGTGTTTCGTGATCCTGTCGCGGTTTTCGCGCACGTCGATGCGCTGCAGACGCTCCCGTACCGGCAATTGCGCGAGGGGCTCGCCGAGGTTCTCAAAACAGCGATCATCGAAGGCGATGAGTTCTTCGAGGCGATCGAGGCGCTCTCTCCGCACCCGTTCTGGCGGTGGCCGTGGCTTGAGATCGTCGCGCAGGCGGTCAAAGTAAAAACGATGATCGTCGCGGACGATCGCGAGGAAGCGGGGATGCGCGAACTGCTCAACCTCGGTCACACCTTCGGACACGCACTCGAAACCGCCAGCAACTATCGCGTCTCGCACGGGGTCGGCGTTGCGCTCGGCCTGCGCGCCGCGGGGCTGCTCGCGATGCGCACCGGGCGCTTTTCGGAAGAAGAACACCTGCGCGTGCTGGCAACGATGGCGCTCCTGGGAATGCCGCTCTCGACGTCCGTCGCTGCTTCGGATGCGTTCGCCGCGATGCGGAGCGACAAGAAGAAGCGCGACGGAAAGTTACGCTTCGTTCTACCGCGCGCGATCGGCGACGTTGAATACGGGGTCGACGTTCCCGACCGCGTCGTTAAAGCCGTGCTGTCGCGATTGCAGCGTTCCCCTGAATCCTTTGGATAAGTGAGCGCTTTTCGCGTTGTCGACGCGCTTGCGGCGATCCGGTCGTCGCGCTTCGACCTACCCTTGACGTATGCCGCACGCGATCTCGATCTGCAGGTCGGCGACGTCGTTCGGGTGCCGCTGGGAAATCGCGAGGTCGTGGCCTTCGTCGTCTCCGACGTTCGTAACGGCGAAGTAAACGCGAAAATCAAAGCGGTCACTGAAAAGCTTGCGGTGCCGCGTGCCTTCGACGAAACCGGGCTGCACTTGGCACGGTTCATCAGCGAGTACTATCTCTGCACCCTTGGTGACGCGCTCTCGGCTGTGGTGCTTTCGGCTGCCGTTCCACGCATGGTCGACTCGTTCAAACGCGCGGTTGCGCATCCGAATCCGCAGCGATATCCATCGGTCCCCGCTCGACTCGTTCGCCTTATTTGGGAAGAACTTCCGGACGGCTTCGGCCTTGAGACGCTGCTGCGGCATCCCGAGGCCCGCCGCTCCGGCGACCGCGCCGCGTTGCTTCGCTTCATTCAAACGTTGGTGCGCAGCGGCGAGTTGACGCGCGAACGGCGTTTGATCGATCCGAAAACCCAAGAGTACCGCGTACGCGTGCTGCATCCGGGCCCTGCATCGATCAAGGGCGCCAAAGCCAAAGCGCTCGTCGACTTTGTTTCGCAAGCTCCCGGAATGCCGCGCGCCGATGCGCTCCTTGCCGGCTTTTCAAACAGCGTTATCGCGCGCGCCGTCAAAAGCGGCGCGATCGAAGAGCGCGAGGTCGCACCCGCGCAGACGCGGAGCCGCCGATCGATCGCCCCCGCACCGTTCGCGGCCACCGCCGAGCAGCAAGCGGCGCTCGATCGTATCGATGCGTGGCTCGCGACGAACGCTTTTGCCGAGGCACTGATCCACGGCGTAACGGGAAGCGGAAAAACGTACGTGTACGTCGAGGCGATCAAGCGCGTCGTCCGCGAGGGGGGCCGCGCCATCGTGCTGGTTCCCGAAATTTCGCTCACGCCGCAAACCGCGCGCCGCTTTGAGGAAGCATTTTCGGACCGCGTCGCGGTCCTGCACTCCGCGCTCTCGGAACGCGAACGTTTCGAAGCGTGGCAAGCCTGCGCGCGCGGCGAAATCGACGTCGTGGTCGGAGCTCGAAGCGCGGTCTTCGCACCGCTCGATCGCGTTCGTCTCTTGGTCGTCGACGAGGCGCACGAGACGTCGTACAAGCAAGATACGGTTCCGCGCTATCACGCCGTTACGGTCGCCCGAGAACGGATGAAACGGGAAGGCGGGGTGTTGTTGCTGGGCAGCGCGACGCCCTCGCTGGAAAGCTTCCAAGCCGCCAAACGGGAGCGTATCGCGTTGCTTACGTTGACGCAGCGCGCCACCGCGCAGGCGATGCCGTCGGTCCGCGTCGTCGATCTCGCAAAGGAATTTGAGGCGGGCAACAAGCGCATCTTCTCGAGTGCGCTCACCGAAGCGCTCGAAGATCGCTTGGCACGCGGTGAAAAGAGCGTCCTGTTCGTAAACCGCCGTGGAAGCGCCGGATTCGTTCTCTGCCGTACCTGCGGACACGTCCCCGAGTGTCCGCGCTGTGACGTATCCCTCGCGGCGCATAAAGCCGAAGGGCTGTTGCGATGCCATTACTGTGACTACCAGGCCACATTAACGACGGTATGCCCCGCGTGCACGATGCCGACGATCCGCGAATTCGGCGTCGGAACCGAGCGCGTCGCAGAAGAAGTGAGCCGCCTTTTTCCAGCCGCAAGCGTGCTTCGCATGGACTCGGATACAACGACGCGCATCGGCGATCACGCGCGCATTCTCACGCAGTTCGGCGAGAGCGGCGACGTGCTTGTAGGAACGCAGATGGTTGCCAAAGGGCTCGACTTTCCGACGGTTACCCTGGTTGGCGTGGTTGCGGCGGACGTCGGATTGCATCTGCCCGATTTCCGCGCCGCCGAGCGTGCATTTTCTCTTATTTCACAAGTGTGCGGGCGTAGCGGGCGCGCGCGGCCCGGGGAAGCAATCGTGCAAACGTACTCGCCCGAGCACCCCGCGATCGTGTTTGCGTCTCGTCATGATTATGACGGGTTTGCGGACGGTGAATTGAGCGAACGTCGCGCGCTGCAGTATCCGCCGTTCGTGCGTCTGGCATACGTGGGCGTCATTTCGAGAAACAAGCAAAAGGCGCTGACGCAAGCAGCTCGTTATGCCGACCTATTGAAAGCCTCCCCGGATCTCGAGGTGCTCGGTCCTGCGGCGTATCCAATCGCTCGGTTGAACGATGAATGGCGTTTTCGCATCGTTCTTAAGACCGTTAAGCCAAAGCTAATGCGAAGAATGATTCGGGAATCGCTTTTGCCAATCGCGCGAACCGATCATGATACGCGCATCAGCATCAACGTGGATCCGTGAGGAGAAGACCGGCATGAAAGTCGTGATGTTCGTCGACGTGCTCAGTCACTGGTGTTTGGCAGCGGTGCCGGCTGCGCAAGCGCTGCTCGACCTCGAGATCCCGCTCGAGATCGTCTACGCGCCGCTCAAGGACGGTGCGCCGCTCGGGTTTACGCATGAGATGGAGAGTTGGTTCTACGAACGGGGCACGCGCGCGTACGATCTCCGCTTGAGCGCGGCCTGGTGCGAGGGCCCGACGACCAGCACGTGGGCCGCCAACGCCGCGGCCTTTGTTGCGGGCGAGATTGCCGGAAGCCAATTGGAGGCGGCGCACGCGATGATGTCCGCTGCAATGCAGCAGGGTGCGCTCGTGGGGCGCGCGGCGGAAGCATATGCGCGCGCGGCCGCCTTTGCCGGGGTTGCGACGCAAGAGATCGAGCAACGCGCGAATGAAGCGCGCGTGCGCGCGATCTTACTGGATGGAAACCAACGGCTTGCGGCGATCGGGGCGGACGAACGTCCGGCGTGGCGGATGGAAAACGCGAACGGCGACGTTGCGACGCTCAAAGGCATCTGGCATAAGGAAGCCGTCGCTTCCGTGGCGCGAGCGCTGCTCCATGACGAGCGCGCGTACGGTGCGGCCGGCGATCCACCGATGTTCGCATAGTCACAAGGCCTGCACGGCAACCGGTTTGCCGTAGTAGAAGCCTTGCAGTTCGTCGCACCCGACTTCGCGCAAGAAGGCGTCTTGTGCAGCCGTTTCGATACCCTCACCGATGACCATCAGCCCCAAAGAGCGCGCGAGCGCGGTCAGCGACCGGCAGATGGCGCGGCTATATTCGTCGCTCTCACAGTCGCGCACAAACATGCGATCGATCTTCAGGCAGTTGACGGGATACGATTTCAAGTAGCTCAGCGTATTATAGCCGGTTCCGAAGTCGTCGATGGCGATGCTAAAACCCGCCTTGCGAAGCATCGACAGAACGTAGGCAGCCCGTTCGACGTCGTTGATGAGCGACTGTTCGGTAACTTCGATCTGAATTTGAGCGGGATCGAGACGGCATCGCTGCGCCGTCTCCAGCGCGCGCTCCGCGAAGCCCTCCGCCTGCAGCTGATCGGGCGCAACGTTGACGTTGACGCGGATGGGCCGCTTGAAACGTCGGGAGAGTTCCACGGTATCGGAACAAGCCTGTTCCAATATCCACATGCCGATGTCGATCAACTGACCCGACTGCTCCGCAACGTCAAGAAAACCCGCCGGCGCAATCGTCCCGAGTTCCGGGTGATTCCACCGCACCAGCGCTTCAACCGCAACCACCTCTTGGTCGTGGGCGCTTACGATCGGCTGGTAATGCACGACCAGTTCATTCCGGCGCAGCGATCCGGTAAGGTCGCGTTCGATCCGGTGCCGCATTGCCATCAACCGCTCGAGGTCCGGCGTGTACCACATCACCCGCGAACGCCCCGCAGCCTTCGCCGATAGCATCGCCATGTGCGCGCGGGTCAGCAACGCCGCCTCGGTTTCGCGCACGTTGAAGACGGCCACCCCGATGCTGGCGGTGATCGCGTATTCCACCCCGCCGATCATGATCGGCGCCCGAAGCGCAGCTCGCACCGACGCGACGCGTGTTTCGGCTTCGCGATCGTCGCGGACATTGTAAAACAGCATCGCGAACTCGTCGCCACCCATACGCCCGATCGCTTGTTCCCCGTCGCGCACGGTGCGCAACCGCTCCGCGACGGCGCGAAGAAGATGATCGCCCGCCGCATGCCCCGCCAGATCGTTGACTTCGCCGAAGCTGTCGATGTCGAGGAAGAGGACCGCCGCGCCGCGGCTGCTCGCTTCGGACTCGGCGACCGCCGCGCGAACGTGCCGTTCGAATGCCATGCGGTTCAAGACACCGGTGAGCGGATCGTGAAGTGCGGCATAGTCGATGCCGCGCTGTTTTTCCAACGCGTCGGTTTGATCAAAAACGACGCCGACCCCGCGAACCAGTTTCCCACGTTCGTCGGGGAAATATGAGCCGAACTGCTCGACGTAGCGGATTTCGCCCGAGGGGCGGACGACGCGATACTCGACGTGCAGTTCGCTGCCGTGGGCGAGTGCCTTCGACCGCGCTCGCGTGAATTTTAATCGGTCTTCGGGATGAATACGCGCGAGCATTTCGCCGAATTGAATGCGCTGCGTTTCTTCAGGAAAGCCGAAGATGCGCGCAAAGCCCGGAGTGATACCGCAGGCTTCCGTGGCGAGATCGAGCGTGTACGATGCAAACGACGAAAGCGCTTCGACGTGCGCGAGGGCGCGATGGGCGGTTGCCAAATCGGTGAGCGCCTGCGATGCGGTCGCGACGGCGACACCGAGCACGCCGTCGATGCGGCCGTTCGTCAAACTCGGTGAGAGATGCGCGACGTATCGAACGCCGCGGCGCGTGAACGAAAATTGTCCCCGAGCCCCGTCGAGCGCGGTTTGGAATGCGCTTGCGACGTCCACCGCGGGCTCTTGCTTGGAAAAGAATTGGATACCGTCAAGGCCCTTGCTCGCGGAGCGATCGAGCCGCAACGCGGCCGCGTGGCCGCCGGCGATCGCCTCAAACCGGCCGTTGCGGTCGGCGACAAAGAAGAGCACCGGCGCGTGCGCGAGCAACTCTTCGAGCTGCGCCACGCTAAGCGCATCGATCATATTCACACCCCCGCTGTCACCTACTCGTGCAAGCGGTCCGCGTCCTGTTAACGCATATGCCCAATTCCGGGACGTACATGCAAGGCGCTCGTCGGAAAAATCAGCTGCGAGAGAAGGAGCCCGGCGACGAGCTGGACCGCGGCAAAGGCCGCATTCGCCGCAAACGTCAATGCGCTCGATATATTGTTTTGAAACGCAAAGAGCACGCTCTCGTAACTGAGACTTCCGGGAACGAGTACCAGCAACGCGGGAACGAGCATCACGGCTTGGGGCAACCGCAAGAAGCGAGCGCCCATATTCGCAACGATGCCGCAGAGAAACGCGGAGGCGAACGCCGCGACGGCATGCACGGCCGTACCCCCGAGCGCATGCGAGATGAAGAGCGCGACGAAACACGAGGCAAAGACCCAGACGAAGTCTTTGAGGCGCGAGTCGAGGTCGATCGATAACCCGACGGACATGAGCACCGCAGCGGCAAGCCACCACCGGCCTTCGACGGCATGCGTGTGCAGATCGCCGGTTTGAAGCAGCCGCGGTCCCAGCAATGCAAAACCGAGCAATGCGCCGCACGCGAGCGCGAGCAGCACGGACAGAACTTTGCCAAGGCGCGCCACGCCCGCGACCAAATTGTTGTTCGCCAACTCGTGCAGCGCGAGCGTGAGCGAGTACCCGGGTAGGAGAACGACGACGCCGGCGACGATCGAGACGTAGATGTTCGGAGCGCCGAAAAACTTGGTGAAGAGTGCGACGATCAGCGTTCCGACAAACGCGGCGAGCACTTCAAAGAGGCGCGCGACGACGGCGTTCCAATTGGCGATGACCGCGATGATGCCGGTGGCCAGGCCAATGGCGCCGGCGACGAAGAGTTCGCGCGTCTGGCCGCCGAGCAGTATTGCGACGCCCAGGGCGACGAGTACGAGCGCCGGAATCTGCCAGAACACGTTGAGCCCCGGCCACCGCCGGTCGATGCTGCTGACCGCCGTCGACGCTTCACGATAGTCCATCTTCCCGGCGCGCAACTCGTCGTAAATCGAATTGAGGATCGAGATGCGCCGAAGGTTCACCTGTCCCGGCTCGAGACGCATCAACACGGTTTTTTGATTCCAACGCGGCCCAACCGCGATCGTAATCTGGGTCGGTAGCGCAAAGATCTGGAGCGGAATGCCGATCGAGTCGGCAATATTCGTCAGCGTCTCTTCGAGCGCGTCCGTCGCCACGCCCGATTCGTGGAGCGCGCGCGCCATCGTCGCGAGAAACACCGCCTTCGGGTCGTCGGCGATCGCGGAGATCGGTTGCGTCATCGGCTGCGGGGGGCTGCTCTCGCTCACGAGCGCTACAATACGCGCAAAGAAAAG
>DASSZO010000169.1:0-16843 GCA_035702815.1 Candidatus Aquilonibacter sp.
CGGGCTAGGTTCGTTCGCGCCCGCCGCCGCGTTCGATGTTCTCGATCTTGCTCCGGCGAAGATCTCGACCATGGAGCAGGCAGTGCGTCGCTTCAACGACGACGCGTCCAAAGCGGCCGGGTCCGATGCACAAACGCGCGATGCATTACGTAAGGATATCGGTAGCGTCGACGGGATGGTGCGCTTTCCCGACGCGACCCCCGACATGCCCTGGCATGCCGATCGGCCTGCTCTCGCCGTCTATAACGCGATCGCACGTGACGGCAGCATCGACACAGCGATTCGGAACGACGCGACCAAGGCGACCGATGCGATCAACGCACTCGTCCTAGCTCACAAAGAAAGCCGCGCGTTTGCACCCTTCGGCGGCGCAAGGTACAGCGATGCCGCGGGGCCGACGATTCACGATCCGCTTTCGAAAAAGCAGATCGATCCGTGGGCTCCGGCGGTTAGCGAGACGAAGAATCGCTTTTACGACGCGACGAACCAGGCTTCGTTCGTCGACGCGATCGGTTGACGGTGATCGAGGAAGAATCGAGCGAGATCCGCGACCGGTTTGCGCTCGAGATCGCGCGCGACGAGGTAGTATCCCAGATCCGAGCTCACGCTCAACTCGCCGGCGCGGACGAAGCGGCCCGTCGAGAAGAGATCGTCATGGATTCCATGCCAGAAGAGCGCAACGCCGTCGATGTGATCCATCGATTGCGTCATCATCACGTGGCTCGGAAAGCGCCGCATTTGCGCGTGACTCGGCGCCAGGTCGAAATGCGCGAGAAAACGCCGCCAATTCAACCCGGGCATCCGCCCGTTGTCTAAATCCAATAACTGGAAATCGAGAAGTTCAGCGGGAGACTCGACCTTTTCGAACTCGGGGCGATCTTCGAAGTAGCGCTTTCCTACGACCGGGTAAGCGCACTCTTCGTAGAGCTTCACGCTCTCGTAGTTCGCCCACTTGCCGTCGCCGAAGCGGATCGAAATGTCCACGTCCGGCGTATCGAATTCGGTGTACGTCCACGTCGTCGCTGTGACGATACGGATGTCGGCATTCGCGAGTTGCTCTTGTAAGCGCGAGTAACGGGGCATCAACCAGGCGCAGCCCACGTCGAAACTGCACGCGATCGTGACGGTCGTTCCGTTGCGTTCGCGCTGCAGGCGCTCGATCGTCCGAGCGATATCGTCGAAGCCGTTGCGCACGGATTCTGCGATCAGTTGGCCTTCGGGCGTTACGAAGACGTGGCGTCCGCGGCGTTCGAACAAGCGCAAGCCGCTCCACTGCTCGACCTGAGCAATATGGCGGCTGACGGCGGACGCGGCGACGTCGAGTTCGCGCGCCGCTTGAGAGAAGTTACCAAACCGGACAGCGGCTTCCACAGCCGCGAGTGCATTGAGAGAAGGTAGGTCACGGCGTAATGGCATGGTCGCCCCATTACCATGCCCTCGGCAGAGTATCATCTAACGCAACACGTGCGGTTTTTGCGGCTATTTCAATAAAAAGCGCACTGTTTTCTCATTAATGCAATAGTGCAACAAGCGGAGCGTTTGCAACGCTGCATCTCACGAATACGTTTCGGTAGACTGTTGATTGCATTAAATGCAATTCAATAAGCGCTTCGTTGGCGACGTGCGCGCGGACCGCCGCCGGCACGGCGAGGGAGGCGTCGCCTAAAGGGCGCGAAAGACCCCTCGATGAGCTCGGGATCTCCACTCGACCGGCTGCATGCTTTCATGGCCCGGCACATCCTTCCAAACGAGGGGCGCTACTTCGCGGAGCTGGCGGCGGCACCGACGCCGTGGACGCAGCCGGGGATTATGGAAGAGCTCAAGGCGCAAGCGCAGGCCGAGGACCTTTGGAACCTCTTTCTTCCTGAGCGCGAATACGGCGCCGGGCTCTCCAACCGCGAGTACGCCCCGCTTTGTGAAGCGATGGGAACGTCCCCGATCGCGCCGGAGGTCTTCAACTGTAACGCCCCCGACACTGGCAACATGGAGGTCTTGGCACGCTACGGCACCGCGCAGCAGAAGGAACGCTGGCTCGTTCCGCTGCTCGAGGGACGCATCCGCAGCGGTTTTGCGATGACGGAGCCGGGCGTCGGTTCCTCGGACGCGACGAACATCTCCGCCTCCATCGTGCGCGACGGCGACCACTACGTGCTCAACGGACGCAAGTGGTGGACGACCGGAGCCCTGCACCCGCACACGCAGGTGCTGATCTTCATGGGTAAGTCGAATGCGAGTGCTGCCAAGCATTTGCAGCAATCGATGGTGCTCGTTCCGATCCGCGAACCCGGGGTGACGATCGTGCGCCCGTTACGCGTATTCGGTTACGACGACGCGCCGTTCGGCCATGCGGAGGTCGCCTTCGACAACGTCCGCGTGCCCGTAAACAACATGATTCTCGGCGAGGGGCGTGGTTTCGAAATCGCCCAGGGACGTCTTGGTCCCGGCCGGCTGCATCACTGCCTGCGACTCCTTGGCCTCGCGGAACGAACGTTGCGTGCAATGGCGCTTCGCGTGCGCGATCGGGTGACGTTCGGCAAACCGCTTGCGCAGCAAGGGGTCGTGCGCGAATGGATCGCGCAATCGCGCATCGAGATCGATCAGACGCGGCATCTCGTCTACGATGCGGCATCACAGCTCGACGAGTACGGGAACAAACGCGCAGCCACGGCAATCGCGATGGCGAAGGTCGCCGCGCCGCGCATGGCACAAGCGGTGATCGACCGCGCGATTCAAGCATTCGGCGCCGAAGGGTTGCTGGACGACACGGGGCTCGCGCACGCGTGGATCGCGGCCCGCTCGCTGCGGATCGCCGACGGTCCCGACGAAGTGCATCTGGGCTCGATCGCCAAAGCGGAACTGGCAAAGTACGATGCATGATTTTCGCGTCGCCAATGGGGCGACGGAGATTTTGCTCATCCGCCACGCCGACGCGCAACATCCTACGACGACCGCAGGCGTCGACATCAAGGAGATCGACCTGCCGCTGAGCGCGCGCGGGCGCGAACAAGCGCAACGGCTCGCCGAGCGGCTGTCGACGCGAACGATCGGCGCGATCTATGCAAGCCCGCTCAAGCGCGCAATGGAAACGGCAGCACCGCTCGCCGAGGCGCTCGGCATCGGGGTGCTTGCGGACGAACGGCTTCGGGAGGTCGAGATTGCACACGTCGGACCGGTGTCATTGAACGATCTTGCGGAGATCGCGATCCTGCATGGGGGCTGGTCGCATCTTCCGGGAACCGAGTCATCCGCCGCCATCCGCGAGCGGATGCAGCACGCGGTCGATGCTATCGTACAACGCCATCCTGCGCAGCGCATCGCGGTCGTCAGCCATGCGGGCGCGATCAATGCCTATTTCGCGCAGCTGCTCGCGCTTCCGAAAGACTTCTTCTTTCCCGCGGGCAATACGTCCATCAACACGTTACGCGCGCGTAACGAACGACGATTGGTCGTCACGCTCAACGACACCGCGCATCTGGAGCGTGCGACGTGACCGACGATCCCGAAGTAATCGACGTTCGCGATGAAGAGCGCCTCGACGAAACACGGCTCGAACCGTACTTGCGCGCGCATCTTCCCGTAAGCGGCGCCTTCGCACTCCGGCAGTTCGGCGGCGGACATGCGAACCTGACCTACCTCGTGCGCTTCGGCGAAGATGAGTACGTTTTGCGGCGCCCGCCGCTTGGACCGGTTGCCGAACATGCGCACGACATGACGCGCGAGCACAAAGTGCTCTCGGAACTGTACCGGGCGTTTCCCCTCGCGCCGCGCAGCTTTTTGTTGTGCACGGATCACGCAATCATCGGCGCCGATTTCGTCATCGAAGAACGCAAGCGCGGAATCGCGATCCGGCGCGATCTGCCTGAGGCGTATCGCGATGATATCGTATTTGCGCGGCGCCTCGGTAATGCAATCGTACAGACGCTCGCGCAACTCCATCACGTCGACGTCGTTGCGGCCGGCCTCGAGGGCCTCGGGCGCCCCGACGGCTACGTCGCACGACAACTCGACGGGTGGGAGAAACGCTGGCTCGCTGCGCGCACGAACGGCACCTCCGACGCGTCGCCGCTGCTCGCGTGGCTGCGTCGACGGCTGCCGCAATCGCCGGCGGCCACGATCGTGCACAACGACTTCAAACTCGACAACATGCTGCTTGCGCCGGACGACCCGGCGCGCATCGTGGCGCTCCTCGATTGGGATATGTGCACGTACGGGGATCCGCTGATGGACCTCGGATACGTCCTGGCGCTGTGGCCGGAGTCGTCCGATCCTCCGGCATTTCGCGCCTGGGGGATGCCCACGTGGCGCGCGGGTTTTCCCACCCGCGCAGAAGTGGTGCAGCAGTATGCGGCCGCAACGGGCTTCGACGTCACGCACGTAGGGTGGTACCACGTTTTCAACATCTTCCGCTTCGCCGCAATTTTGCAGCAGATCTACAAGCGGTACGAGGCGGGACAAACGCACGACGAGCGATTCGCGCCGTTCGGCACGCAAGCTAACGGGCTGATCGCCCTTGCGTCGGCGATGCTACGCGCGCTCTAGCCGCGACTCGATCTTCGCGCGCATTTCGCTGCTTTGCGCATTCCATTCGTCGACGAACATGCGCAGAATGTGCCCGGTGAGCCCCCAGATGCGCTTGCCGTCGTAATCGAGCAGCGCCGTGCGAATCTGCAGCGCCCCCACGTCCATCGTCCCCTCGTGCAGATCGGCAATGACGGTTTCAAGCGGGACGCTAAAGACGCCGGCCGTTTCGCTCGGGTCGATGACGAGCGGACCGGGCTGCACGATCGCGACATGCGGTGTGACGAGAAAGTTGCTCACGCGCGGATGCAGTGCGGGAAACGTCCAGATGAATTCGACCCGATGCGGTTCGATTCCAATCTCCTCCCGCATTTCACGCATGGCAGTCCGATGCGTGTCTCCCTCATCTTCGTCATCCATGCCGCCGCCCGGAAAACCGATCTGGCCTGCGTGGTGACGAAGGTGCGCTGCACGTTCGAGAAAGATCACGCCGTGCGGCGGAGCCGAGAAGATCGCAAGCGCAACCGCGGCGCTTCGGGGAGCCGCCATCAGCGACGCAACGCCACGTTCGACGGGTAGATCGGGCGATTGATGATACGCTGCAGTTGCTCGGCTTTCGCCGTGAGCACCAGCGCACAGAAGTTCTTGAAGCTCTCGCGCTCGGCCTCACCTTCGGCAAAGCGCTCGTTCTGGGTGAGATCGATTTTGCCGTCCACTTTACGAAAGCGCATATACCGCCCGGCGTCGTCTTCGGCGATTTCCACTAAGCCTTCGTCTTCGAAGATGTGCATAGCGCGGCTGATCGTTCGTTCGTTCACCTTATCGAGCTCCAGCGTGCGCGCGATGTCGACAAAGCTCATGCGGACTTCGCCCTCGTGCGCGATGCCGCGAACCCCTTTGTAGACCGCGCGCAGCACGTTGAGGGTCGGCGCTTCCCGATCGATGATGAACTCGTTGATTGCGCGATCGGGATCGCCGAAAAGCAAATGAATTTGAGCGGCACCACCATCACGGCCCGCGCGTCCGGCCTGCTGATTGAATTCGGTGAAATCGAAGTTGAGGTGGTACAAGACGACGTGCCGGACGTCCGGCAGATCGATGCCTTCGCCGAAGGCCGACGTAGCGACCACGACATCGAGTTCGCCCGCGCGAAAGAAGCGTTCCACATCGTGCCGCTCGGGCGTCGGCATCCCGGCGTGATAGAACATGACCGAATTTCCGAGCTTCTTTCGCAAGCCTTCGGCAACTTTCGTCGCCTCGGTGCGGGAGTTACAGTAGACGATACCTTTATCGCCCGAGCGGAAGAGTTCGAGAAGATACTCGGCCTTGTCGCGCGTTCCGCGTGCGTCGACGACGTGCAGATTTTCGCGCACGGTCGGATCGATCACCCAGGCGCCGATCCGAAGATCTCGCACGATCTGCGCGAACGCGTCGTCATTCGCCGTGGCAGTTAAGGCGAGCACTTGCGGGTTGCCGAGCGAGGCGATCGTCGCGCCAAGCCTTCCGTAGGCGGCCCGATGTTTGGACTCATACAGGTGGTGCGCTTCATCCACGACCACAAAACTGGGCGCGCTGACTCCCACGAACTCCTGACGGTGAAATTCCAGGAACTCGGGCGTTGCGAGGATCATGTCCCACGCCCCCTCATGGAGCGCTTCAAAGAGCTCCTCACGCTCCTCGTGCGAGATCGAGCCGTTCGCACGATAGATCCGTAAGCCGAACGGATCCAGTTTACGCAGCAACGCTTCGTATTGGTCGTTTGCGAGCGCGCGCAGCGGATAGATGACCAGGGTCTTGCCGCCGCCGCGCAGCGCGCGCAGCGTTGCCGGATATTGAAAACAAAACGATTTGCCACGGCCCGTGCCGAGAACGGCCAGGGTATGGCTTCCGCCTTCGATGCGCTCGAGCACATCTAACTGCGCCGCGTGCGGCTGTGCATCGCCGATGAGCGCGCGGCGCACGCTCTCCTCGAGATCATGTCCGGTCCGAACGTGCGCCCGCGTCTGCGCGGCATGCGCCGTTCGCTCCGCAATCGTCGCCGCGGCGTCGCGCCAGACGTAGACGTTGACCCCGCGATAGCGCGCATCGCCATCATCGGACCCCTGTCGCAACGGTCCGGTGAGCGACTCGATTCGGGCGCGATAGCGCGCGCCGTCGTCGATCAGAGGCGCAATGTGTTTGGCGATTCCGGCTTTGATAAATCCGAGTTGCAGTGCGCCGAAGAAGACGGCGATTGCATTGGGATCGTGCGCATTGTCGGGCTGGCGCCGCAACTCGAGTTCGACGCCGACGTTCAAGCCCGCGATAACGTCTTGCCGGCCATCGAATGAGACGCCTGCAAGTTTGGTATGGAACTGCGATGCGCCGCCGATCGTGGCATAGCGGTCGCGCAGGTACTCGCGAGCATTCGCAAAGGCGTGCTCGACGAATTCGCTCGCGGACGAGCGTTCGGGCTGCGGCCCTCCCGCGCGAAGCGCGGAAAGGGCAGCCTCAAACTTGCGCTCCGACGCCGTCGGCGCCGGAAGCGCGCGCTTATTCGTGGTCGGCTTGCTGCTCGACATGCTCGGGGGCATCAAAACCCTCGAGGTTCAAGTTGATCTCTTCGTGACCCTCATCGAACGCTTCGTCGTGCAGACCCGAGATCTGCGCGTCGAGCGGATCGATCTCGGCCGTCGTCGCCGTCTTCGCGCGCTTGTAGCGCGACGGAGCCGTACCGGCAGGACGCGTCGACTTCGCCTTCTCGCGACGCGCGCGGCGCGCGGCAACGATGTCTTCACGCGACGCACCCCCCGCAGCGCTCGACGTTGCTGCCGACGTCGCCGTGGCCGAAGCAAAGCTCGCCTTACGCTTGCGTTCGGCCGCTTCGAGCTGCCGCTTGCGGAAAACAACCACGAGCGGGGCCGAGTAGAAGATCGAGTGATACGCGCCCGAGAGAATGCCGACGAGGAGCGCAAAGCCGAAGTTCTGCAGGCTCTCACCGCCGAGCACCAGCAGGGCCACGAGCGTGATGACGACGGTTGCAACCGTATTGACCGATCGCGTCATCGTCTGTTTGATCGACTCGTTGACGATCGTTTCGAACGGCGCGCCGCCCATCAACTTCGTATTCTCACGAATACGGTCGAGGATGACGATCGTGTCCATGACCGAGTAGCCGATGACGGTCAAGACCGCCGCCAGGAACGCGTCGTCGACAGGACGATTCGCGATCGCGTAGATGCCGATCATGACCGCGGCGTCGCGCACGAGCGCAATGACGGTCACGAGGCCGAAGATGTAATTCCAATTGAAGCGGAAGGCGATGTAGAGAAATTGGATGCCGAGCGCGACGATCAACGCCCACAGCGCGAGACGCAAGTATTCGCCGCCGAGGGTCGCGCCCAGCGCGCTGATGCTCAACTTGCTCTGATCGAACGTGCCCGCTTTCGCCAGGGCCGTCTTGAGCGGAACCGAGTCGTTGGCAAACGAGGTCTGCGTCTGGATTTCGAAGCCTTTGCCGTCGCTGCCGACCGTGGTCACGCGCTCGTCGGAAAGGTTGAGCGACGAAATCGCGCTCTTGACCGCATCGGTCGTCGTCGGCTGATCGTAGTTCACGTGCACGTCCGTGCCGCCCGTGAACGACAGGCCGAGACGCAGCATGTTTCTGGCCTGGAAGCCGTTGCCGCCTTGGAAGCCGTGATAGATCATCGCTGCCAAACCGAGGGCGATGACGAGGTACGAAATCGTCTGGACGGTACCGAACCATCCGACGATGTTCCAGTTCAATCTACGAAATAACATGTGATCCTAGGCCCCCGCCTTGGCGAAGATGCCGACGTCTTCGGATTTGACGCCGTAGAGCTCCGGCGACGTGAGCACGTTGTTGTCAACGAGTGCGTCGATGAAGAATCGAGTGACGAAGACCGCCGTCACGAGCGAGACCACGGTACCCCAGAAGAGGGTAAACGCGAAGCCTTTGACGGTGCCGGTGCCGAGCATATACAGCACGCCGGCGCCGACGATCGTCGTGAAGTGACTGTCGAAGACCGCCGAGAACGCGCGCGAGAAGCCGACCCGGACGGCCGAGCGGAACGACTTGCCGTTCCACAACTCTTCTTTGATACGTTCGAAGATCAGCACGTTCGCGTCGACGGCCATACCGATCGAGAGCACGAAGCCCGCGATACCCGGAAGCGTCAGCGTCGCGTGCGAGAGCGAAAGAATCGCCATCATCACGAGCACGTAGATCACGAGCGCGATATCTGCCAAGAAGCCCGGCAGACGATACACGAGCATCATGAAGATCAGCACGAGCGCGAGGCCGAGCATCGACGCCTTGAGCGACTTCACGAGGTCGATTTTACCGAGCGTCGGACCGACCGTTTCCTTTTGGATGATGTCAATGCGCGCAGGCAGTGCGCCGGCGTTGAGTTCGTTGGCGAGCGTCACCGTATAGTCTTGGGTGAACGCGCCGGTGATCTCACCCGAGTCGAAAATCGGGCTTTGGATCGTCGCGGCCGAGACGTAGCGGTGATCGAGGAAGATCGCGAGCAGCTTGCCGACGTTTGCCGTCGTCATCCGGCCGAACTTCGACGGATCTTTCGTTTGAAACGTGATGTTCGGATTGCCGGACTGATCGTAGCTCGCTTGCGCGCCTTTGAGTTCCTTACCGGTATAGACGACCGCTCCCGACGCATCGTACGCGCCGTGTTCGACGTACGCTTGGGCGGCGTCGCGCTGCTTCTTCGTAATACCCGGCGTGTTCGCCGGCGCATTGACGATCTGCAGCGAACGCTCGGCCTTGGCCTCGACGTCCGGCGGCATGATCTTATAATCGAGCACCGCGACCTGCTTGAGCAATTGCTCGGCCTGATCGGGATTCTTGAGATTCGGAATCTCGACGAGGATGCGGTCGGTGCCGACGTTGCTGATCTGCGGTTCGGTCACGCCGAGCGAGTTGATGCGCTGGTCGATGACCTGGCGCGTCTGCGCTTGGACCTCCGCATTGATCACTTGTCCCGGCTGCGCCGGTGAGAGCTGGAGCAGTAAGCGCGAACCGCCCTGCAGGTCCAGACCGAGATGAATCTTCTGATCGAGCGGTAGGATCTGCCAAATCGAATAGGCGACGACCGCGATGATCACGAGCGCTTTGACAAACGGTTTAATCGTATTCCAGCTCATCGGTTCTAACTATAGAAAGAAGGAACGCCACGCGGTACACGGCGCGGCGACAACCCTCGAAGTGTACCAAGGGCCCCCGCGCAGGTCAAACCGGCAGCGGCCGCGCTCATGGTTCACCACCCCGGGCGAAATGAACTGCAAGGCGCGACCTCTGGCGGAACACACGTAGATGTCAGGAGCGAGCGACTGGGCGCCCGACGGGCAGAGGTTCCTCCTCCACCAGCGCCGGTTGCAGCACTGCCGCCGGACGCAAGCTGAGCTCGGGGGGCAATTCATTATAGGCGAAGACGTTCACCGCGACGCCCGAGCGCGTGAGGAAGTCGGCGAGAATCGGACGCAGCAGCGACGTGCAGATCACGGCGCGGACGTCGTGCGGCGTACGCTGCACGTAGGCATCGATATCGTCGCGGAGCGCGGCAGCGACGACCGGGTCGGGCGCCATCTCGGCGCCGGGCCCCGCCCATGCTCGCGTCAGCTCACGCTCAAACTCGGGGTCCAGCAGCAGCGGCTCGAGACGGGTGATGCCGCGGCGGCGGATGAGGTCGGGGATCGTCGCGCGGCGCGCCGCTTCCGCCAACTCGCGGGGGTCGCGGGTCGGCGCTTCGAGCATCGCTTGGAGCACGAGCACGGGATCCCGCGGCCACGCTTGCTCGCGCAATAGGCATTGATAGGCGCGATGAAGGACGCCGATCGGAAAGGCGTCGCTGCCGATCTCTTTGACCAGCGCGGGCATCGTTGCGCGCAAGTGTTCGAGCATCGTCTGCAACTCTTGACGTCCGACGAGCTCGGCGGCATAGCGGCGAACGATCTCGGCGACATGCGAGCCGATGATGGAGATGGGATCGAAGACGAGCGCGCCCGCGTCGAGCATCTGGGTTCGACGCGCGGGATCCACCCACGCGCACGGGAGAGCGTAGACCGGTTCGCGTTCCACCGTCAGGCCGAGTGCAACCAAGACGGATTCGTCGGCAACGGCAAGCACGCGTTCCAATTCCAAACGCCCCTCGCCCACGACGCGATCGCGAACCCGAATCGCGTAGGTGTGCGGATCGCGCGCAAGATCGTCGCGTATCCGTACACCGGGCAAGACAATACCGGTCTCCGTTGCGAGCGCGCGCCGCACTTCACCGATCCGATCGAGCAACGCCTCGGAAAGCGGCGGCGCGAGCAGGTGCGCGATCTCCGCGCCGATATCGATTGCCATCGCGTCAACGCCGACGAGCCCGAGCGCAAGCTCGGGACGGCGCAACGCTTGACGTTTTGCGCGCGCGGCTTCGGCAAGATCGAGTTCCTGATGGCGCTTCTTCCGTCGCACGGCGATCTGGGCCAGTACAAAAGCGCCCACGCCGAGCGTCAGAAAGACCGGGCGCGGAAGCGCCGGCACGAACGACAGGACGATGAGCAGCGCTCCCGCGCTGCGTAATACTTCCGGGCGCGCGAACAGCTGCGTTGCAAGGTCGGCGCCGAGCGCGCCATCGGATGCAACGCGCGTCACCATCATGCCCATGGCCGTCGAGATCAAAAAAGCGGGCAGCGTCGTCACGAGTGCGTTGCCGATCGAAAGCAACGCAAACGTGCCGATCGCATCGCCGGGCGACATCCCGTGATAGGCGATACCCACGACGATGCCGCCGACGATGTTGAGCGCAACGATGACGAGCGCGGCGATCGCGTCGCCCTTAACGAATTTCCCCGCACCGTCCATTGCGCCATAGAAATCCGCCTCCCGCTGCACGGAGGCTCGCTTGCGGCGCGCGCCTTCCGTATCGAGCAGGCCGGCGTGAACGTCGGCGTCGATGGCCATCTGCTTACCCGGCATCGCATCGAGCGTGAAACGTGCTGCAACTTCCGCGACCCGTTGCGAACCGCTCGCGATCACGATGAACTGAATCGTGATGAGGATCGCAAACACGATCATCCCGACAACCAAGTTTCCGTGAACGACGAATTCCCCGAAGGCGGGGATGATCGCACCGACGGCGTCGGGCGTTGCGCCTTCGGTTAGAATAAGGCGCGTCGCAGAGACGTCCAGCGATAGACGGAAGAGCGTCGCAACGAGCAGCGCCGGAGCAAAGGCGGAAAATTCTAAAGGATCATCGATCGTGACGGCGAGCAAGAGCACGAGCGCCGAGCCGAAGATGTTCATCGAAAGCAACACGTCGAGCAGCCACGGCGGCAACGGAACGATCAAAATTGCGACGATCGAGAGCAGACACGCCGCGAAGACATAGACCGGCGCCCGGCTCATCCGAGCGCACCCTCCCGAACGAGTTGTGCCACGATCTCCGCTACCGCCACGTAGTGCTCGGGGGCGATGACGTCGCCAACGTCCGCAGCGGCGAAAATGGCACGCGCAAGTGGTGCATCTTCTACGATCGGAACGCCGGCTTCCGCCGCGACAGAACGCACGCGCAGCGCCATATCGTCGGTTGCGCGAACGAGGACGGCGGGAATCGGGACGGTCGGCGGATCGTATTTCAGCGCGACGGCAACATGCGTCGGATTGACGACGACGAAGGACGCCTTCTTGACGCTCGCGATCGCACCGCGTATGAAGTTGCGATGCAGCGACCGCCGGCGATGGCGCATCGCAGGGTCGCCATCGTTCTCCTTGCTCTCACGTTTGAGATCGTGCAGGCTCATCTTGAGCTTGGAAAGCCAGCTGCGGCGTGCAGCGCCGAACTCGGCGAGCGAAAACAGCGCGCCGACGGCGGCGGCGGCGAGCGCAACGTGAACGGCGGCTTGCCATGTGAGCGCTCCGAGCGACCACGCTTCGCCGGCTGCAGTGCTGTTCGCCAGCGTATGCGTCGACGCGACAATTGCCGTGCAGGCAACCACAAACGCAGCCGCCGCACGTGCCGCATGGGTTGCGCCGTCGCGCGAAAACATTCGCTTGATGCCTTGAACCGGGGAGAGTTTCCCAAACGAGGGCACCGGCGCGACCACGACGATACCGCCCGACTGAATCAATGACGCAACGACTGCGCCCCCGCCGCCCGCCGCGATGACGCTCACCGCCGCCAGCATCAGTTCCAGGTACGCGGCGAGCTCGACGTGCCGGTGCGCGGCACCGGCGATACATGAACGCGCGCTCGACACGACGACCGGGGCAACGGCGATCGTGGCCGCAATCGCGGCCAAGAAGGCGGCATTGGCGCTGAGCTCTTGCGCACGGGGCACATTGCCTTCACGACGCGCTCGCGCAATCCGCGACGGCGTGGGAGCAAACGATTTATCGGCAGCATCGCTCACTGGAATCTCGGCATGAGCGGCAGCGGATGCGCGGCGCGCGCGAAGGTGAGCGCCACGCCGATCGCCGTCATCGCGAGAACGACGGCAAAGACGATTGCAAACGAGAGCGTGAAGGTCGAAAAGCGCGGAACCGCACGCGCGATTGCCGCTAGCGCGATCTGTGAAACGAAGGCCAGTCCGAGAGCGGGTCCCGCAACGGCCAGCGCGACGCCGGCAATGGAGGCTGCGAAGGATACGATGAACGGCAGCCACGCATGGACGTCGGGAATGCCTCCCGGCGGAATGCGATCGAAACTCGCGCGGAACTGGGAAAGCGCCGGCGCGTATGCGCCGAGTACGAAAAATCCCCCGGTGAACGCCATCGACCATACGCGTCCGAAGCCGCTGGGGGCAACGAGGTCGATATTCGGTGCGATTGCTTTCACGCCGACATAATCATCGATCAGACGCCCTCCCGCATAGGCACCGTCATAGAGCAGCGATGCAGCAAGTCCCATCGCGCTGCCTAAGGCGAATTCGACGACGAGCGCGATGACCAACAGCATGCCGTCGCGCGCAACCGCGGCCAGTGACGGCACGATTGCTAGCGTCAGCGCGAGCGCAAGCCCGGCACGAGCGATCCGCGGCACGCTGGGATGCGAAAAGCCCGGCGCGCGCAAGACGAAGCCGACGCACCGCGCGAAAACCAAATACCCCGTCGCACTCATCGTTCGTACACCAGCGCGGGAATGGCCGAGACGGCATGGTGAAAGAGCGCGGCGCATGCCCCCATAGCCGCGCTTCCAAAGAGCGCGACCATGAGCCCGACGGCCACGACTTTGGGAAGCAGCGTGAGCGTTTGCTCCTGCACTTGCGTTGCAGCTTGCACGATGGCGACGGCCGTTCCGACGGTCGCGGCGAGCGCAAGCACCGGAAAGCAGAGCAGCGCCGCAAGCAGCATCCCTTCGCGCAGCAACCCTTCGACGGCGTTCATGCCGCTACGCTACGGGGCGAGGATTGCCGGTTTGTTGCGGGGGAACAAGCAATTCGTGAAGGTTCTTGCAATCACCGGCGCGGCGCATGGAATCGGAAAGGCGATCGCCGAGTTGTTCGCGCAGAACGGCTACGCCGTCTCCTCAATCGATCCGGAAGCGACGCCCGTCAACACCGACCGTCGCGTCGACGTTCGCGGTGATATCGCGGATGAAGATGCGATCGCGCAATGGATGCGCGAAACCGTCGAGCGCTTCGGGCCGCCCTCGCTGCTGGTGAACAACGCCGGGACCGAACATAACGTGCCTTTTTTGGAGTTGGCCGTCCGCGACTTCGATCGCGTTCTCGCCGTCAATCTGCGCGGCGCGTTCCTTTGCGCGCAATCGGCGGCCAATGCGATGGTGAAGGCAAAGGTTCACGGTTCGATCATCAATATCGCGTCGACCCGTGCATTTCAGTCGGAGCCGAATACTGAAGCATATTCGGCATCCAAAGGCGGAATGGTTGCGCTGACGCATGCGATGGCGATGAGCCTCGCGCCCTATCGCATTCGCGTGAACTGTGTCTGCCCGGGCTGGATCGAAACGCGCAAAGCCCCCGTCTCGTCACCGCGCGACGGCGAGCAACATCCGGTCGGCCGCGTTGGGGAGCCGCGCGATGTCGCGCAGGCATGCTGGTACCTTGCGGAACATGCGCCGTTCATGACCGGTCAGCGCTTGATTCTCGACGGCGGAATGTCGGTGAAGATGATCTACGAAGAGTAGATCATCTTCACCGATCCCTTACGGCGTTGCGCTCGCGGTTGGGCTAGCGCTCGCGGTTGGGCTAGCACTCGCAGTTGGGCTAGCACTCGTCGTCGGGCTGGGCGTCGGCTGCGGGCTCTCGCTGGGCTCCGGGCTCGATGAAGGAGCCGGCATCGGCGATGGGCACGATGACGCCGTCGGTGACGGTGACGGTGATGCCGAGCTTGGGCCAGTGATCGATCCGATCGGCGCTTCAATTTCCAACGACTCGTTGCCGTTGATCTCGACCTGAATGTGGATGCGAGCGGCGCTGCTCAGATACGGGAAGTTCAGCGGTGCGGTGAAGCTGCTCGTCTGATATTCGAACTGCGCGTTCGTATCGGAGTCGTGCACCTTCTCCTCAAAATGCAGGCCCATTCCCCTCGGCGCGTTTGCCGCAGGCGCCACGGTGATCGTGGTCGTTCCGCAAACCGTGATTGCGATCGGCAAATCTGACGGCAACGTTCCACCCGACGTGTTGATGCTGTGGTCGTCTCCGTTGTTCGGATCTTCAGTCGACGTCTGTTGCTCGGGATCGTTGGAGTCAACATGCCCGTCGCCGTTGGCGTCGGCGGCCGAGGTGACGGTGATCGTCGGCGTGGGACCACCCGAATAGACGATGTCGACTGCAGTCGCAGAAACGCCGCTTGCAAGCGTCAGTGTCGCCACAATTGGCGGATTGGTGCCGACCGTCACCGTAACGGTCGCGCCGGCGGGGACCGCCTGCGTGAACGTCAATTCGGCAAAGCCGTTTCCGTCGAGCGTGCCGGTCGCAACGGTCGCGCCGTTGTACGAGACCGTCACCGAGAGAGACGAGGTCTGCGCTTTCCGGGCCGCGCTGGCCGTTCGGAAAGCCGGCACCGGACCGGAGAGCGTGAGCCCGAGCTTTTGTCCGGCGGCCGGGCTGTTCGAGACCGACGGAAGCGATGATCCGCTCCCACCGGAGCCGCCGCAGGCGGCGAGCATCATTGATAGGGCGCATAGGGACGCGGACGCCCGCAAAGCAGCTACACGATTCATGCTGCCTTTATTCGATAAGCGCGATCTGATTCTTTAAGGATTACGCCGATTTGTGTAAAGTTGCCGTTACGGACGTCTGAGAATCGACCTGAGCAGGCTCACCGCAGCGCGAAAACCGGCCTCCAGGCGCTTCCCGCGATGAGCGCCGACACGATCGCGCGCGTCGCCGGCGACCGATTGAGCGTGTAGAAATGGACGCCGGGGGCACCCTGCTGCAGGAGCTCGGTGGCCTGAAGGGCGGCATACGCCACGCCGAGGTCCTCGACCGCCTTTCCGTCCTGCGCGCGAAGTTCGAGTTCGCGAAGGAGCTTCGGCGGGATGCTCGCGCCGATCGATGACGTGAAGCGCGCGACCTGCTGGTAGTTCGTGATCGGCATCAGGCCGGGCAGAATCGGGACGGCGATGCCGAGCGCCCGCGCCTGTTTTACGAACGCAGCGAACCGGTCGTTGTTAAAAAAGAGCTGCGAGATAAGGAAGTCGGCGCCCGCGTCAACCTTCTCTTTAAGGCGGCGCAAGTCGGCCTCGGCATCGGGTGCCTCGAGGTGGACTTCCGGATAGCATGCCGCGCCGATGCAGAAGTCATAGTTGCGGCGCAACATCGCGATCAACTCCGATGCGAACGAAAACCCGCCGGCCGAGGCCTCAAACTGCGTCGAGCCCTTTGGCGGATCGCCGCGCAACGCGAGCACGTTCTCGATGCCCGCGCGCGCGAGGTCATCGAAGAGCGAACGCAACTCCGCCCGGGACGAACCGACGCACGTGACGTGCGCCATGACCGTCAGTCCGAGTTCTGCCTGGATCTGCTTGGCAAGAGAAACCGTGCGATCGCGCGAGGAACCGCCGGCGCCGTAGGTGATCGAAACGAAGGCCGGGCGCAGCGGAGCGAGCGCCTCGATGCTGGCAAAGAGCTGGCGCGATCCCGCGTCATCTTTGGGCGGAAAGAACTCGAACGAAAAGAACGGGCGAAGGGTCGCCAGCGCATCGGAAATCCGCACCCCGTCCACTTACCGGCCGCGTACCACGACGCCTTCCCGCGGCGCCCGCTTCTCCGGCGGCGACAACATCATCAGGCCGAGCGCAAGTGCGAAACCCGCCCGATGCGCGAGCGCGTTCCAGCGCGAGCGCGAATCATGCCGCCC
>DASSZO010000216.1:0-6780 GCA_035702815.1 Candidatus Aquilonibacter sp.
AACGCGAAGGGAATCGATATTCCTGGTGCGATCGCCCACGTGGGCAAAGAACGTAATCTGGAAGGCTTCAAGGGCGGCGACAAGATCAGCAACGCCGAGTTGCTCACGAGCGACTGCGACGTGCTCGTGCCGGCCGCACTCGAGAAGGTGCTCAACAGCGATAATGCTCCGAAGGTCAAAGCCAAGCTGATCGTCGAGGGCGCAAACGGCCCGACCACGCCCGAAGCTTCGCACATCTTCAAGAAGAACGGCATCGTCGTCATACCGGACATCATGGCAAACGCCGGCGGCGTGACCGTTTCCTACTTCGAGTGGGCTCAAGACCGCATGGGCTACTTCTGGAAAGAGTCCGAAGTCAACGAGCGCCTCGAAGACGCGTTGCTCGCCAATCTCGGCGAATTGCGCACGATCAAGAACGCGCGCAACGCGAGCTTCCGTACCGCCGCGTACGCGCTCGCGATCGACCGCGTCGTCAAGGCGTCGAAGTTGCGCGGCGTCTACGCCTAAACGCAGCCAGCGCACAGAACCACGAGAGCCGGTCGATACGACCGGCTCTCTTTCTTTTTCTCTTAGTCGTTCGCGAGCGGTTCGGTGGGAAGGCCCGCTTCGACCCACGCTTTGTATCCGCCGTCTAACGCGACGACGTCATAGCCTCGCTCGCGTAACGATCCGGCGATGCGCGTGCACGAGTTTCCGCTTCCGCAATACAGCACGACCCGCTCGTCCTTTTCGAACGGAATACGTTGACCGCTCTCGATCTCCGCGCCATCGAATGGCTGCGAGCCGGGAATTTTGCGGTCGTCCGGTGCTTTGCGGATGTCGATGATGCGAAGGCTCGGGTCGTGCGAAAGGCTGCGTGCGTCGATGCGATCGTTCATGCCGGATGCATACGAAAAGGCCCAGGCGATTGCCTGGGCCTTTTGGAGTTCCGTTACGCTGGCTGCGTTACGGAAGCGGGAACGGCCACTGCGGGTTCACCGTCTTGATCGCGTACGAGTCGTACGGATCGTTGATGGCGATGTTCGCAATCTGCGAAGCCGAGAGCGGCGGGATGGCCATGCCGAACGCCGTGTCGGCGGTACCGATGAACGCGTTTGCGATCAGCGCGTAGCCGAGGTTCGACGGGTGCAGGCCGTCCCAGCTCAACAGGCCGCCGCCGAAGTTGAACGTGAACGGCGGGAACGGCGTGCCGGCAACCGTGTATCCACCGGCTGCAATGATCTGCGTGAAGACCGTGTGAACCGGGACGAGCGCGACGGTAGTTCCGGAGTTCGAAGCAATCTGATCGATCACTTGATTGTAACCGGTGTTGAGCGCTTGAACCTCGGCCGCGAACGCCGGCGTCAGGTAGTTGCCGCCGAGTCCGCTGCCCTTGACGGCCGGAGTGCCGTCGAGTTGCGGCGTCAAGCACGTCGCCGCTCCGGACGCGCAGGCTTGAGCGATGGACAGGAAGCCCGATTCGGTCAAATAGCCGCCGGCGGTCACGCCGTACTGCGTGCCGACGTAGCTGACGATGGCGGCTGCGGCCGGCGCCGGAATGCCGAGCGACTGAAGATCGGCCGAGAGCTTCGCTTGCGGGAAGAACTGCGGCGTCGTCAGGACGTCCGGAAGATCGGCAACGAGCACTTTCGATCCCGCCGCTTTGAGCGAGTTGACGATCTGGGTGAGATCGGTGCCAAGTTGCGCCGGGCTATCGGTGACCGGCGAGAGGCCGCCGGAGAACGAGAACTTCAGCAGATCGTTCGCACCGAGCCACACGGTCGTGAGCTTCGGATTGAGTGAAAGTGCCGCCGAGAGTTCGGTCACGTGACCGGCGCCGAGGCCTTGGAATCCGCCGAGCACCGGGTAGTACATCTCGCTTTCGCCGGTGACGAGCGACTGGAGGCCGCCCGACGTCGGGTCGCCCGGAATCGCGGGATAGCCGTTGCATGCCGTGCCGGCGCCGTTCGGCGTGGTCGGCCCGGTGAGCGGGCCCGTCATCGACACCGCTTCGTGCATCGTGATGCCCGGCACGCCGAGATCGGCGACGCCGCCGGTGGGATTCAGGCGCACCGACTGCCACGCGCTCGAGGAGTACGCGGCTTGATTGAACGTATCGCACGCGAGGTGCGTGTTCGCGAAGAGCGGCGGGGGAAGTCCAGGCCCAGGGGGCGTCGCATCGATAACGATTTGGTCAGCGAGACCCGGCGCCTTGATGAGCGGCAGGACGGCAGCCGCCGAGTTCGGCGTTCCCGTCATCTGGTTGAACATGTCGGCCCAGAAGCCCGAGAATTGTCCCGGCGGAACGACGTTCCCGGGATAGCTCGAGAGCGGGCTTGTCGCGCTGGGATCACCGAGGAATCCGCTCGACTGATAGCCGGCGGTGAGGCTGTCGCCGATGCCGACCAGCATGCCGCCGGAGGCGGGTGCCGGAGGAGCGATCGGGCCGGGAGTTCCCGGCGCCGACGGTCCGCCCAGACCGCCGCCGCCGCATGCCGTAAGCGCGGCGATCGCGAGGATCGCGGCGGCTCGAGAAAAGCGTGTATGCATGTGTGTCAATCCTATGTCTTAGAACGGCAGAACGACGGGTGAACCGACGCCGACTTCAAACTGCAGCTGCGTCGCTTTGAGTCCGCCGACCGCCGGAACGGTGTTGGTCGAGCACGGAAGCGCATAGCACTGCAGGTAGTTGATGCCGTACGGTTTGTAGTTGGTCGGGCCGCCGCTGTTGAGCACGAGCTGCACGAAACCGACTTTTCCGAAGCGTTGCGTCGCTCCGAGGAAGTACGCGAACAGATGCTGCGCGTAGGGATCAGTCGGCAGATAATCGCGCGACGATTGCGGCTCGAAGAAGAAGCGCAGATCCTTGTTGTAGTTGTATTCGAGATACAGAATCTGATACAGCTGGATCGCGTTCTGCTGGTTGACGCCGTTGAGGTGCGTGAGGATCGTCGGCGCAACGGTGAACGTGCCGAACATCTTGGGCGTCTTGAGGAACGGCGCGGTAAACGCGATCGAATCGTACTGCGCGGTGCGCGTGTGGATGTCGAAATGCGGCGTGCCGTTTTGATCGACGAACGGGACGACGTCGCTGTTACCGTACGGCGAAGCCGCGACGGTCGACCAGCGCGAGACGTACGTCGGGGTCACGACGAGCGGGATCGGACGGTGCTTCATCGTTCCGACGGTCATCAATTGCTCGAAGCTCAGGAGCAGGAAGCGATCCTTCGTCGTGAGATCGAGGTTGAGGTTCGAGATATCCGTCGGCGCCGGATTCACGCCCGGCGACGGGGGAAAGCCCGGCGGCAGGTAGAGCGGATGGGTGCCGGTGTTGAAGCCGACCGGATAGTGCTGCAGCTCGTAGTACGAGGCGACGAGCCGCTGCGTCGGATTGAATCCGTACGCGCCCATCGCATCGAATCCGCCTTGCAGCCAGCGCGAATTGTTCGTCGCCGCCGTGCGGCCGATATTGCCGAACGGATACGCGGCCGAAACGTCGGCGAAGTAGGTAAAGCCGGTGGGAAGGCCTTGGGCCTGCTGGCCGGCGCTCACGGGTGCTTGCTGGACGGGCGGAACTTGGGCAACGGCTCCAGGCTGCAGACTGTCCTTCTGTTTCGTCTGCGCCTTGGGAGCCGGTTGATCCATCACGTTCCGAATCGCCGTGTTCGCCCCGTTGACGACGCTGTTGGCCATCGCCTGGCCGACGTCGGCCGTGGCGGGGACAGCGGACATGCCGAACGACGCTGCAATCAAGATTGCCGCGGCCGCTCGGATCAGAGTTTTGGGCATGAATCTCTCCAACTCGTAGAGTCCCGGACTATTAAAAGTATCAGGTTCCGGTTGGGGATTCTGTGCGCTTAAGAACGTTAAAATTCCTGGCGTAAATGCCGCAAAAGTCGCCGTTTTTGGCTTGGATGCTGCTACACGTTGGATGGTAACGGGTTTCGCTCGTCGGCCGCCACCTGGCCGTCCGCGGGCTTGCCATTTCCACGATGCCTTTTTCCGCGCAGCTCCCACCCTTTAATGATGATATAGAGCACCGGCGTGATCGCCAGATTGAGGAACGTGGCGAAAAGCATGCCGCCGAACACCACGGTTCCCAGCGAGTGGCGAGCCGCGCTGCCGGCGCCCGAGGCGTAGACCAGCGGCAGCATCGCGATGACGAAGGCGATCGAGGTCATGAGGATCGGCCGCAAGCGCGTGCGCGCCGCGCGGAGGGCCGCCGTCGTCACGTCGGCTCCGGCCTTGAGTTGCTGATTGGCAAACTCGACGATCAGAATGGCGCTCTTGGCCGCAAGGCCGATGAGCATGACGTAGCCGACTTCGGCATAGGCGTCCTGCGAAATCGACGGCAGCGCACCGCCCAGAATCGTCGGAATGAAATGCAGCGGCTCGGGCAAGATGAAGTACGGAATCGTCATGATGTCGCGGTACTGAATGAAGATCAGCGCGCCCAAGAGCGCCGCGGGAACCGCGAGCAGCACGATGAGCGGATCGACGAAACTTTCGTACTGCGCCGCGAGCACGAGGAACACGAAGATCAATCCGAGCGAGAAGATGATGACCGTCTGCGATCCCGACTGGATCTCATCGAGCGTCAGGCCCGACCACTCGTAGCCGACGCCGGGCGGGTCAATTTGCTTCGCGAGCTTCGCCATGCCCGCAATCGCTTGTCCCGAACTCGCGCCGGATTTGACTTGTCCGCTGATTTCGATGTTGCGGAAGAGGTTGTAGTGCGTGATGTTGGGCGGCGCGTACTGCAGGCTGGAACTCACGACCGCACTGACGGGACTTAAGCCGCCCGTATTCGAGCGAACGTAGAGGTTTTGCAGCGAATTGATGCGGTCGCGATACGGCATGTCCGCTTGGACGTAGACGCGGTACGAGCGGTTCAAGTAATTGAAATCGTTGACGTAGAGCGACCCGAGGTTGACTTGCATCGTGTTGAACACGTCGGAGAGTGAAACGCCCATCGCCTTGACTTTATTGCGATCGATGTTCACCTGTAGTTGCGGCTGATCGATCCGGTACTGCGTCAGCAGCGAGAACGGAAGATCGCCGCCGGCTTGCGGGGCCGCAGCGATGTACTTCTTGGCTACGCCGTAGAGCTTGTCGAGCCCGATGTTTCCGCGGTCTTCGAGCTCGTAGCTGAACCCAAGCGTATCGATACCGAAGATCGCCGGCGGCTGAATGCCGAACACGCTCGCTTCGGGAATCTGTTTGGCAAACTTCGGCGTCATGGCGTTGGGCCCGACGTAGAGCATGCCCAGCGGGGACGTGGCGAAAGTCGTCCGGTCCGACCACGGCTGCAGCTGAATGAACATGATGCCGAGATACGGTTGCGCGCCGGTGAAGCTGAAGCCGCCGACGTCGAAGACGTCTTTGACGCCTTGCGTATTTCGGATGATCTTTTCAGCTTTGAGCGCAACGGCGTGTTCTTGCGAGAGCGACGAGCCCGTCGGCAACTGCACGAACGCCATCAAGAAGCCCTGGTCTTCGGCGGGAATGAATCCCGTGGGCGTGACCTTGAAGAGCACGGCTGTGAGCAGCAGTGCGACGCCGAAGATACTGACGACGAGCCAGCGCCGGCGGAAGTACTTCGGGAGTTCGTTGCTATACCAGTCGCGGAACCCATAGAACTTGCGGTTGAACCATCCGAAGAATCCGGTGGTCGGCTCGGGCTTGTCGTAGAGCAGCATCGACGAGAGCACGGGCGCAAGCGTCAAGGCGGCAAAGAGCGAGATGACGATCGACGCGGTGATCGTGAGCGCGAACTGCTTGTACAGCAAGCCGGTCGTTCCGGGGAAGAACGCGACGGGCGTAAAGACCGAGAAGAGCACGAGGGACGACGCAACGACGGCGCTCTGAATCTCGTCCATGGCGGCCTTCGCACCCGCGATGCCGCCCATCTTGTGCTCTTTCATGTACCGCGCGATATTTTCGATGACGACGATTGCGTCGTCGACGACGAGTCCGGCGGCGAGTGTTAGGCCGAAGAGCGTAATGGTGTTGATCGTGAAATCGAACAACTTCATCACGAAGAACGTGCCGATGAGCGAGATCGGAATCGTCGTCGCCGGAATGAGCGTCGAGCGGCCGCTCTGCAAGAACAGATAGATGACGAGCACCACGAGCAGGATCGAAAGCAACAGCGTGATGACGACTTCCCGGATCGATTCCTTGACGAAGAGCGTCGTGTCGAACGCGACGCTATAGTGCACGTCGGACGGGAAATTCTTCGAGAGCTCATCGAGCTTCGCGCGCACGCCCTGCGCCACCGAGAGCGCGTTTGCGGACGGGAGTTGCTGAATGCCTAAGCCGACGACGTTCTGGTTGCCGTCGTAGCGAATGAAGCTGTTGTAATCTTCGGCGCCCAATTCGATGCGAGCGACGTCGCCGAGCTTGGTGAAGCCGCCGTTCGGATCGGTGCGAATGATGATGTTCGCAAACTGCTTGGGATCGTTCAAACGGCCGACCGCGTTGACGGTGATCGTATACGGCTGGTTTGCCGGTTCAGGTGCCGAGCCGATCGTACCCGCGGCGACGTTGACGTTTTGCTCTTGGAGCGCGCTGATGACGTCGCTGGTCGCCAAGCCGCGTCCTTGAAGCGCGTGCGGATCGAGCCAAATGCGCATCGCGTAGCGGCGCTGTCCGAAGATCATGACGCTCGAAACGCCGGGGACGCGCTTGAGATCGTTGACGATGTTGAGCTCGGCGTAGTTGCTCAAAAAGAGCGAGTCGTGCGCGCCGTTGGTCGATTGCAGCGCGAGCGCCATGACGAAGGAGCCGTTGTTCTTGTTG
>DASSZO010000264.1:0-2122 GCA_035702815.1 Candidatus Aquilonibacter sp.
CGGACCCTGCGAGCATCCCGATCGTGCCGGTCGAACGAACCGTGATCGGTGAGGGATGCCCCGCAACCGCATACTGCATCGTTCCGCTGTGCGTATCGAAGATCGCAAAGAACGCCGAAACGACTGCTCCGCCTTGATCGACGATTGTTCGATTGACGAGTTCCAGCACGGAGGCGGCGTCGTGCGTATAGCGCGCTGCGGTTTGAATCGATTGACGAACCAGCGCCATGGTCGAGGCTGCGAGCAGGCCGTGTCCCGCGACGTCGCCCATGCTGATGCCGATCGTGTGGTCGCCGAGGATGAACACGTCGTACCAGTCGCCGCCGATCTCCGGTCCGTTTCCGGCAGGGCGGTAGGATGCATCGATACGGATGCCGGCGATGGTCGGTAATTGCTGCGGAAGCAGCGCCCGCTGGAGTTGCGAAGAGATCGCCTGTTCGCGGCGCATGCGCATCGTGGTCTCACGGAACTGCCGGTCGAGCTGGGAGAGCTCATCGTCGCCGGGTAGAGGAATGGGATCTTCGTCGTTGGCCAGCCGCTCGACGTTCCGGCGCAGGTTCAAGAATCGGTTCGACAAGCGGCGTCCGAGCACGAGTATGATGACGGCGCACAGAATGATTCCTGCGACCAGGATCGCGATGAAACTCGCGATGTAGCCCGTTGCTTCCGAGCTAAAGTCGCGAAAACGATCGATTGCGAGCCGGCGTTCGGCGCGTTCGAAGTCGGCTCGCGTTCGTTCGAAGTCGTGAGCGAGTTGCTGAGCCGGCTTCGACTGCTCGATTTGGCGTTGCTTTTGGGGATAGCGGGCCAGTGCGAACGTTTGACGCGCCACTGGGGTGATTCGATCGATCAGGTCAACGATATGACGCGCGCGCACAATTTGTTCCGGATTGTCGGCGACGAGCGTCACGAGCGCGGCGGCTCGCTGGTGCATCTGCGCGAGTGCCCCGTCGAAGCGCAGGCGCGTTTGTGGGGTCTGCTTGAGATTGTTCGCCGCGATCGCGAGGTTCAAATCGCTGATCGACGCGGCGAGGGCCGCATCGGCTTCGAGAACCGTTTGCGAGTGCTGACCCCAGTACGCCATCTGCTGCGCTTGCCGAGCGCGCGAGACCGCGAGCCCAAAGACAAGAAGCAGCACCAGCAAAGGTACCGCGGTCAACAGCAACGCTTGCGTTCGCAGACTCAGGCGCATCAGCTATTACCGGCGGTTATTCCCGGCAAGCGGCCGGGCGAAACGTGCTGATATCCACAGTCTATGCACCCGTCATCCTCAAGGAGTGAAGGCCACTCTCGCCAACCCCTCTCGATCCCCACCCGGGCGCCCGTTATGTAGTAGGGATTCGTCTTCGCGAACCCAATATATAGCGGTTAATACCACGCGAGTATCATCCCGAGCCTGTCGAGGGACGAAGGAGCTAGATGAAGCACGAGACCGTTTGCGGCCTCGATATCGGCACGACTAAGACCTGCGCGGTCGTTGCCGTGGAAGGTCCGAGCGGCCTCGAGATCGTCGGGGTCGGTGAAGCGCCGTCGCTTGGGATGCGTAAAGGCGTCGTGGTTGACCTCGAGGAGACGATCAAGTCGATCGAGGCGGCGACGGAAAAGGCCGAGCGGATGGCGGGGCTCCATATCGGGGACGTCTACGTCGGCATCACGGGCGACCACATTCGCTCGACCAACAATCGGGCCGTCGTCGCGACGTCGAGCGAGGACCGCGAGGTCAGTAATGTCGACGTGCGTCGCGTGATCGACGCGAGCAAGATCATCAATCTTCCGGCCGACCGCCAGATCATCCACGCGCTGCCCCGCTATTTTACGGTCGACGGCCAAGAAGGCGTTGAAGATCCCGTTGGAATGGCCGGCGGCCGCCTCGAGGTCGACACCCACATCATCACCGGCGGGACGACGTTCATTACCAACGTGCTCAAGTGCGTCCATCGCGCGGGACTCGAAGCGGCGGGGCTGGTCTTTGAGCCGCTCGCAAGTTCGGCCGCGACGTTGATGCACGAGGAAAAACAGGTCGGCGTCGTGCTGCTCGACATCGGCGGCGGCACGACCGATATTGCGGTCTACTCGCTGGGTTCGGCCATCTTTACCGCGACCGTTCCGGTCGGCGGCAACA
>DASSZO010000034.1:0-4872 GCA_035702815.1 Candidatus Aquilonibacter sp.
ACAAAGCATGGTGCTGGCCGAACTCAACGGCCTCGCGCGGCGGCACGTCGTCCTGTGCGCGTTCATGAACGACGCCGCCGTGACGTCGGTCGTCGGTGCTCCCGCAAAAACCGTGGACGATGCGTATCGACTCGACGTCGCCCTCGGTCTTCTCGGCGAACGTCAACGCGCGGCCAAAACACTTGCGCACTCCGGCATCCTCGTGCTCGACGTTCCGGCCGAGCGGCTGTCGATCGCGGCAATCGACGAATACCTTCGCATCAAATCGCGTGCTATGATCTAGTCAATCATGAAACACCACTATGCCGTCACCGTTCGTTGGACCGGAAACACCGGTTCGGGCACGAGCGATTATCGATCGTATCGACGCGATCACGAGATCGAAGCCGATGGCAAGAGCGCGATCGCCGGTTCGTCCGACCCGACGTTTCGCGGCGACAAAGCGCGCTGGAATCCCGAAGAGCTGCTCGTCGCGTCCCTGGGCGCGTGCCACCAGTTGGCGTACTTGCACCTCTGCGCCGATGCCGGCATCACCGTGCTCGAGTATGAAGACCGCGCGGCGGGCACGATGGTGACCGAAGCGAGCGGTGCCGGGCGAATGGTCGACGTGCTGCTGTCGCCGTCCGTGACGATCGCCGCGGGCGGCGATCCCGATCGAGCGCACGATCTCCACGAACGCGCGCACGAACTGTGCTTTATCGCAAATTCCGTTTCGTTTCCGGTACGCTGCGAACCGTCGACGCACGTCCGGCAAGCGTAAAGTACAACAGCAGCGCGAGCGCCGTCAGGAGGCCGAATCCGATGCGCGCGGACGGCGGTAAGCGCAGCGGCGAATAAAATCCCTCGATCGTGCCCGCGACGATCAACATCGACGCAACGCCCGCGATGAGGATCCCCGCGCGCTTTGAGGCGTCGACGATTGCGTCGCGCCGGCGCAAACGGCCCGGAGCAAGGATGCCGGCGCTGATCAAGAGCCCGGCGGCGCCCGCAATTTGGATCGCCGTCAACTCGATGAATCCATGCGGCGCGACCGTCGCCCAAAAATCCGCGCCGAATCCGGCGTTTGCAAAGAGTGCGCCGACGCCGCCGAGCATAAAGCCGTTCTGCATGATGATCTGCAGCGTGAAGTAGCCCAGCGTTACGCAACCGGCGAACGCGAAGACGGCGACCTTGATGTTGTTGGTGATGATCGCGCTCGACATCAGGGGCGAGCGGGTTGGATCGAACGCAAAGTTGGAGTCGTGCAGACTCTTTTTGATTTCGGGCGGAATCAGCGATTCGGGAAGGAGTGCGTACGCGTTGGCGGGGTTCGTGCGCACCAGCACGTATCCCACGACCGCCGTTGCAACCGTAAGCGCCGTGCAGAGTACGATCCACGCGAACGATCGGCGGAACTCCATCGGAAACGTTCGCGTGTAGAAGATGCGCAGCCGTTCCCAACCTGTTGCGGCCGCGGCGCCGTACACGTAGGCGTGGGAGCGCGCGACGAGGCGGTTGAGGTACTCCAGCAGCCGCGGTTCGTAGCTTTGTCCGGTTGCGTAGGCGAGATCGCTGGTCGCGGCGCGATAGAGCACGCCGATCCGTTCGATCTGCTCCCCGTCGAGGCGGCGGACGCCGCGCCGGCTCGCCTGCGCGAGCAGCGCATCGAGCTCTTCCCACGCCGCCGAGCGGCGGTCCACAAAGGTGCGCTGCGTCACGATGTCTGAAGTACGTCCGCCCATGGATCGAACCCTCGACGTACGCACGCCCGAATCAATTTCGTTTTCGTATGAACTCGCGGGCGTCGGAAGCCGCTTTCTGGCCGTCACGCTCGATCTGCTCATTCAATTCGCCGTCGTCCTCATTCTCGTGCTTGGGCTCGCATGGGCGGGCGCGCACGCGCCGGCAAAACCCGCGCATCTATCCGGCGCCGAGAAAACCGGATTCAACATCGTCGCCGGACTGCTGATCGTGATCCTGTTCGCGATCTTCTTCGGGTACTTCATCCTCTTCGAATGGTTGTGGAACGGGCAAACGCCCGGAAAGAAGGCGCTCGGCCTGCGCGTCGTGCGTGACGGCGGCTACCCGATCGACTTCGGCGCGTCGCTGGTGCGCAATCTCATCCGCGTGGGCGAGATGCTGCTCGGCTATTACGCGCTCTCCGCCGTCATCGCGATTCTGTCGCCCGAAAACAAACGGCTCGGCGACATGGCCGCCGGCACGATCGTCGTGCGCGAAGCACGCATGGAATCGCCGGCGTCGCTGCTGCACGATATGCGCGAAGAGCCCGTCTATGCGTCGACTGCCTACATGAGCGGCGAAGAACGCGCGCTCGTCAAACGCTTTCTCGAACGTCGCGACACGTTCGCCGCGCAACGCCGCGCGCAACTCGCACACCAAATCGCCGAACGCGTCCGCCCGCGTCTCCCCGCCGACCTCCAACGCCTCGACGACGAATCCTTACTCGAACGCCTCTAACCCCTCTGTCATCCTGAGCTCCCACCTCTGTCATCCTGAGCTTGTCGAAGGATCGTGTCGTCCCTCGACAAGCTCGGGATGACAATGGGGGCCCCTCGACAAGCTCGGGATGACAATGGGGGGTTAGCGGTTTTTGAAGCGGGTGGTGAGGTCTCGGGCGAAGCGCAGCGCGTCACCTTTGGTGCGGTCGTAGATGGATTTGGCGTCGGTTTTGCTCATGTGGTGGCCGTGTTCGAGGAAGAACGTCGCACCTTCGCCGACGACGATGGTGCCCGCGTAGGCGATCGCGCCTTTGATCGCGATTCCGGCGACGGGAACGAAACCGACGAGTTCGCGTGCGAGCGTGCGCCAGCCGAAACCGCCGCCGATGACGGGCAGAAGCTGCCACATGCGCTGCACGTCCGGATCCTTTCCGTACGCGGCTTGGATGTGCAGCAGCAACATCATCTGCAAGCCGGTGATCGCAACCATGTCCCCGGCCGACGCAAACGCGCCCAGCACGAGCCCGACGACCGGAATGTGATCGACGACCGCGCTCGCTAGCGAGACCTTGAGCGCGTTGTTCGCGGCGTCGCGCGTCAGCTTGGCTGCGACGGTTTCGCGCAGCGGCGGCAAACGCCGCCCGACCGCGATCTCGACGCCCTTCGACGCCTCGATCATGTGAACGAAAACGCGTCCGCGCAGCGCTTCTTTCGTGATTGCGGGAACCACGTATTCCGCGAAACTTCCGCGCGCGGGAACGGCGGCGGGGCCGCTCGGCTGCGCGCTTGCGTCGACGGTCAACGCCATGATCGGGACTTTGAGCGTCTTGAGCGGTTCGAGTTGCGCACCGTCCACGTCGCCGCGGCGTCCGAGAAAGACGACGAGCCGCACTTCGCTCGGCGACGTAATCAGCGGCGTTTCGGGTTTGATCGTTTCCAGACACGACGCGGCGTCGATCGGAATCGAACCATCGTCGTGCCCCGAGAGCAGCAGCGTGCGGAACTCGGCGATAAGCGCGGGATCGCCGCAGAGCAGGTACCGGAACGGCTTACGGACGTTTGCATGAACGGCATTGACGTCGATGCCGTTACGAACGAGTTTGAAGAGATCGCGAGCGCCGATAGCCGAAGACATGGACCCTCCCTAGGTGCCGGATTGCATCTCTTTGACCGGATCGTCGGTGTAATCCAAGTACACCAGCCCGGTAAAGATTTCGAGCGGCCATGCATGCATGCCGTGTTCGTTGGCGAGATCGACCGGCGACTTCTTCGTGCGAACCATCTCGTCGATGATCTCTTGCGGCGTCGATTTGATATCGGCGGCAAGGATCGTCGCCACGACGACGTCGCCCGGCGTCACGTTGTATTTGAGCATGTCCTCGTAGTCGATGCCGGTCGTCCTAAAGCGTTCGTTGAGCGCATACTGGAGCGTATGATACCGCTGTGCCGACGTGCCCAGGCCCAGCAGCGTGATGCGCGCGCTGAGCTGGCGCGTGCGCGCCATGTTGTAGACCTGGCTCGCCTGCGACGCCGCGCTCGCAGCGTTGTTGAGTTCCGTCTCGGCCTTTTGCATCATCGGGGCTAAGTCGTTATACGTGCTCGTCGAGATGTCGCCCTTATAGTCGATCGGTGCGTGCGCGAGCTCTTTGAAGAACGCGTCGACGTCGCCAAGTGCGGTGTCGAGCAGCGTCAGTGACGCGCGGCCGGCGTCGACCGTGCGCACCATGTCGCCGTCAGCGAGCTGCAGTTCGTGGAAGACGCTCGGATACGACGGAAGCGTTGCGACCGAATCGGTCGGAATCGGCTTGGAGTTGAGCGTTGCTTGCATCTCGTCGAGAATCTGATTGCTCTCGCGCAACAGACCCGTCTCTTTATTCTTTTCGAGCGAACCGACGCCGTTGATCGACGTGCTCGCATCCGAGATCGCGCTGTTGAGCGCACGTCCCATCGAGTTGACGTTCTTGAGAATCGCTTCGAGGCGCGAGCCGTGCTGCACGTTGACGCGGCTGAAGTCGGGAACTTCGGACTGCAGCGAGTTGAGCCGCTGGGTCACGATCTTGAGTTGATCCTTTGCCTCATCGTGGCGCGCGGCGACCTGCGCGTTGACCTGCGACTGTGACGCTTGCACTTGTCCGAGCTGATCGCGCAGCCGGTTGACGTTGGGGCGCAGCAGCGTCACGTGACGCGCTTCGGTTTGACGCAGCGTTGCGATCTTTTCTTTGGCGAGCGAGCGCGTTTCGTCGTTGCCCTTTTGCGCGGCTTCGGCGAGCGTTTGTTGGCCTTTGCTCGGCAGGCCCATCGCGATTTGATCTTCGCCTTCGCCCAGCAGCGCCTCCGTGTTGTTCGGATCCTGCGTGAGAATCTTGTTGAACTTCCACATCGAGAACGAGTAGCGCGCGCGCTCGGCGTCGCTTGCCGCCTGCACCGTTTCTTG
>DASSZO010000157.1:0-8285 GCA_035702815.1 Candidatus Aquilonibacter sp.
TCGATGTACTCTTTTCCGGTAACGTCGCGATAGCTGTTCGGCCCGGCATCGGACCACTCGACGGCCGCCGCGGCATGTTCGACCGACGTCGCTTTGCGGTACTCCAAAAATCCGGGGTTGATGTGATCGCGGAAACTCCCAACGGTTTCGCGCGTGATCCAGGCGACGTCGTCGGAATCGATCGACGGCGATTCAATCAGCGATAAGACGTGCTCCGTATAGGCTACGACTTCTTCTTGTGAATGTGTGCGTTCAAGAATTTTCTATTCTCCAATGACGTGAGCGATGGTTTGGGTGACGATTCCAAGCGCTTTATCGAGCGATTCGTCGTCGATGACGAGCGGAACGAGGACGCGAATCACGTTTCCGGCACCGGCCGGCATCAGCAGAACGCCGCGCTCGCGCGCGCCGGCAATGATTGCCGGGACGACGTTGCCGGCCGCTTCCGAAAACTCGATGCCGATCATTGCGCCGAGACCCCGCACCTCGGCAACGTGCCGCGGGAATCGTTGCGCTACTTCCTCAAACGACGCGCGGATACGTTTTCCAATCGCGTCGGCGCGCGATAGGAAGGCCGCGTCCATCAGTTCCAACGTCGCCAGCGCGGCGGCGCATGCAACCGGGTTGCCCGCATAGGTGCCGCCCAATCCGCCGGGCGCCGGCGCATCCATGATCTGCGCCTTGCCCGTCACCGCGGCGAGCGGCATGCCGCCCGCGAGCGACTTCGCGCTGGTAATGATGTCCGCTTCGATACCGGCATGTTCGAGCGCAAAGAGACGACCGGTTCGGCCAAAGCCGCTTTGAATCTCGTCGCAGATCAGCACGATGCCGTGCTGCGTACACAACTCGCGCAGCGCGACGAGAAAGTCGGCCGGCGCCGGCACGAAACCGCCCTCGCCCAGCACAGGCTCGATGATCACGCATGCCACGCGATCCGGTGCGAGCGTGCTCTCAAACGCGTCGTGCAGCGCCTCGAGCGCGCGAGCCGTCGTCCAACCGTGCAATGCATGCGGATAGGGCACGTGCACGATTTCACTGCAGAACGGGCCGAAGTTCTGTTTGTACGGCGCGTTCTTGCCGGTCATCGACAACGCAAGGAGCGTGCGTCCGTGGTAGCCGTGTTGAAACGCGATGACGCCGGGACGCCCGGTATAGGCGCGCGCGATCTTGACCGCATTCTCGGTCGCTTCCGCGCCGGTGGAAAGCAACAGCGTTTTCTTTTTCGACGCTCCCGGCGCAAGCGCGTTGAGCCGCTCGGCAAGTTCGACATACGGCTCGTACGACGTGACCTGAAAGCACAGGTGCGTAAACGATTCCGCCTGCTCGCGAATACGCGCGACGATGGCGGGATTCGCGTGCCCGGCGTTGAGAACGCCGATTCCGCCGACGAAATCGAGGTACTCTCGCCCGTCGGCATCCCACACGCGCGCGCCCTCGGCGCGCACGACGGAAATCGGGTGGATGCAGCCGACCCCACGCGGCACGCTCTCGGCGCGACGGCGTGCAACGTCGGCCGATGCGGATCGAACGGCCTGCATGTCCTAAGCCTACGGTACGGCGGGCGGCGCCTCTACGTGCTGTCGAACCAATTTTCTGCCGATTCTTCGTTCTATGACACCAAGGAGCGTGCCGTGAAGCTATCCCAGGTCCTTTCGCTTCCTTCGTTCTCGCGCGCGACGGTGGTCGCGGGGGAGGGCGCGCTGGACCGCGAGGTCGCGTGGTCGCATGTGGTCGACGTTCCCGATCCGCTCCCGTGGGTCAAGCGCGGCTTTCTTCTTTTAACGACGGGCTATAGCTCGCCGGCGACCGAGAGCGAGCAGCGCCGGCGCATCGCGGACCTGGCCGCGCGCGAAGTGGCCGGCGTCGTTCTTGCAGTGCCGAAATTCGTCGATCGCTTTAGCGATGCCGAACGCGAGCAGGCAACACTCTCGCACCTGCCGCTCATCGAAATTCCCTTCGAAGTCCCGTTCGCGCAGTTGACCGAAGAATTGCACCGCGCGGTGATGCACGAGCCGTATGCCGCGATCGAGCGCTCCGAACACATCCACCGGGCATTGACGCGTTTGGCCGCGGCGGATGCAACGCTCGACGATTTGGCGCAGGAACTTTCGCGCCTCATCGAACGCTCGGTAACGTTCGAAGATCCGTCGGGCAATCTTCTGGCCGCCGCGTCGTTCCGCGAAGAGATCGACGAAGTGCGGCGGCGTACGATCGAAGACGGTCGCAGTCCGCTCGACGTCGTCGGAGCGATGGAACGCGGCGCGCTCAATCGCCGCATCCGCGCTGCGGAAAAGCCGCTGCGCATCGCGGCGATGCCGGAAAAGGGCATGAGCGCGCGCGTCGTCTGTCCCATTCGCATCGGCAACGATCTGGCGGGCGTGGTGTGGATCATCGAAGGAAGCGCGCCGCTCAACGAACTCGATCATCGAGCAGCCGAACATGCCGCGCTGATCGCTGCGATTCATCTCGCGCATCGCCGCGAACTCGACGCGACCGAGGCGCGCCTCGGATACGCATCGTTCCTTTCTCTGCTCGAGTCCGACGACAGCGGCGTGCCGATTGCCGACGAGCGCGTCCGGCTGCTCGGATTCAATCCGGAGGAGCGCTATCGGGTCGGCATCGTCGCCATCGAGCAAAGCCTCCCGCTCGACCGCGAAGGGTTGAGCCGGCGCGACGCCGTCGCGACGAGCATTCGATCGATTTTGAGCAAGGCCGGACATCCGCAGCTAGTCACCGGCAGCCTCAACCGGGTGCCGTTTCTGATGCCGTCCGGTTTTGACGCACAACTGCTCGCTCCGGTTCTCACCGCACGCGGCGTCTCGATCGTCATCGGTCGCGAACATACCGGCGTCGAGGGGGCTCGCACCAGCTACCGCGAGGCGCTCTCACTCCTGGGCTACCGCGACCGGCCGCCGCTCGCGACCTACGACGACTTGCTGGTGCCGCGCGTGATTACCGGCGACGCCTCGGCGCGGCAGACGTTCCTCGACGACTTCTTCGCGCCGCTTCGCGAAAAGAAAAACGGACGGGAACTCGCGACCGCGCTGCTGACCTTGGCGCGCCATGGATTTCGCTTTCGCGCCGCGGCCGATGCGCTCGCCATCCATCCGAACACGCTGCGCTACCGGCTCGAGCGGGTCAGCGACTCACTCGCGATCGATCTCGCCGATGCCGACGTTCAGTTTCGGGTCCAACTGGCGGCCCGGCTCCTCGACGTCGAGCAGCGGGAATGGTAATCGGATTTTTGTAGCTTCGCCACAGTTTATCCGCCGTTCTTTATCCGTTCATCCATAGGCGCGATACTCTCAAGGGCGTATGAACGCCGTAACATCCGATTGCACGCGAGGAGTACGTCTTGAAGCGCTGGTTCTCCGTCGGCCTCATGGCCGCGCTCATTTCAACATTTTTGACGCCGGCGTGGGCCGGAACGACCGGAAGTCTCAAAGGCCGCATCACCGATAGCGCGACCGGCGCTCCCATTGCGGGCGTACGGGTCACGGCAAACGCCGCCATCGGCGTGCAGACGGTGACGACCGACAACGCGGGCACCTTCGTCTTTCTGTCGCTCGAGCCCGACACGTACACCGTGACGATCGAGAAGAGCGGCTATGAAACGCAGTCGCTCCCGGGTCAATCGATCTTCGCGGACCAGTCGAGTGTTTTGAACGTCACGATGATCAAGGCGCTCAAGACGATCGCCACGACGCGCGCGATCACGAGCGGGCTCGTACGTGCCGGCACGACGAGCGACGTCTACTCGGTCAATCCCGCGCAGCAACGCGCCGCGCAAGCATTGGGCGGATCGGGAAGCCTCGACCAAGCGTATAGCGCGATCGCAAGCGTTCCCGGCGTCAGCATTCCGACCGGACAACAAGGCTGGTATCAGAGCGTGTACATCCGCGGCGGCGACTACGATCAAGTCGGATACGAATTCGACGGCATCCCGGTGCTGCGTCAATCCGACGGCGCGCCGATCGTCACGCTGTCGAACCTCGGACAGCAAGAGGTCCAGGTCTACACCGGCGGCACGCCGGCTACGTCGGATTCGCCGGGGCTTGCGGGCTACATCAACCAAGTGATCAAGACCGGCACGTACCCCGGCTACGGACGCGCTGAGCTCGGCATCGGCGGTCCGTCGTTCTATCACAAAGCCTCGGTCGAAGCAGGGGGCGCAACGCCGGACCGGCGCTTCTCCTACTACATCGGCCTTGCCGGGAACAACGCGACGTACCGCTACGGCGATCAGTTCAACAACGTTGCGGACCCACTCTATTTCTATCCGGTCTTCGTGCCGACGTCGAACATCTCGTCGAACGTGCTCGACGGCACGTGCGGTGACGCGACCCTCGCGACGGCTTGCGCCGCGCCCTATGGATTCCAATACGCGCAGGGTGCGAGCTGGGCGCAGTCGATGAACGCCGACCGCGAAGCCGTGATGAACTTCCACTTCGCGCTGCCGCACAAACACGATGCCGGCCGCGACGATATTCAAATGCTCTACGTCGTCGGAAACATCTTCACCAACTACACCTCGTCGGCGCTCGATCTCGGCATCCCGCCCGTTTCTTATCTCGACGCGGATCCGGCGGCAGGCGGCGGGTATTATACCGGATCGCTTTGGCAGACGCCGAATCCCGCGGCGCTTTCACTCGGACTCTTCCCGAGCTCTCCGACGAATCGCGCGGCCGGCTCGCTCGTCGGAACGAATCAAAGCGACGGCGGCAGCAACGCGTATGCAATCGAGAAGCTGCAATATCAGCGCAACATCAACGATCGCTCGTATCTGCGCCTCATCGGATACGGTGAGTATACGAACTGGTTCCTCAACGGTCCCAACAGCTCGGCGAACACCTTCGGCGCGACGCTCGCCGACTATGAAGTCGTCGGCCATATTTACGGCGGCAGCCTGATCTACTCCAACGACCTCTCCGACAAGCACTTACTCACGGCGACGACCTCATATCAAACCCAGCGCCTGCAGACCTACAATGCGACCTTCGACACCGCGTTCGGCGGAAATACCGGACAGTTCGGCAGCAACGTTGCGAACTTCACGACCGCCGACAAGAGCGGCCACTGCTACGATCTCAACACCGGCGCGTACGCCTCGTGTTACGACCCGACCCTGGTGGGAACCCAAGCCAATGGGTTCAATCTCGGCGCGGATTGCGTGGCGCTCGGGACCTGTCCCGGTTCGCCCGCGGCCGTCAACGGTGCGCAGTGGCTCATGACCGAGAACGGGCAGAACGCGCAAGTCGATAACGTAACGCCGTTCTTCACTTCGTTCTCCGCAACCGACTCATGGCGCCCGAATGACCGGCTCAACGTCAACATCGGCGCGCGCTTCGATCACTTCCAATATTCGCTCGATAACCTTGCGTCGGCGTATCCGGCTCGTCAGTTCTGGTTTAACGCCTACAATAACGAGCACTGCACCGCCCCCGGCCTCGACAACGTCACCGCGACGATCGATCCCGTAAGCGGCGCAGCGGCTTGTCCGTCGGGATACACCTGGATGGGAACGCCGGGCTACGGTTTTACCAACACGACAGGACTCATCACCTCTCAGAACGTCTTCGAACCGCGCATCGCGGCGACATTGCTCCAAAACGCAAATACGGTGTGGCGATTCTCGGCCGGCGTCTACGCCCGTCCGGCGGCTACGTCGTACCAGGAGTACAACACGTACCAGCAAGACTTACCGTCGTTTCTCTCGCAGTTCGCGGCCCTCGGATACACCTCGCCGGTGCATAACGTGCGCGCGGACACCTCGGAGAATTTCGACCTCTCGTACGAGCGGCATTTCCCCGGAACGCGGCTTTCGCTCAAGCTCACGCCGTTCTATCGCAGCACCAAGAACCAATTGCAGTATTTGAACATCAGCGCGCTGGGCGGAACGCTCGCCGGCATCAACGTCGGCACGCTTGAATCGGCCGGCCTGGAGCTCTCGCTTCAGGAAGGCGACTTCGAGCGGGACGGCCTTTCCTGGCAGCTCTCCTATACGCACACCGACACGCATACACGATACAAATCGCTGTCGAACGGCCTGAACCTCATCGACGTTCTCAACCGCTCGATCGAACAGTACAACTCGTATACGTCCAGTTGCGCCGCGAACGAGAGCACCGCGGCGTGCGGCGGCGGACTCTATGCCGGCAACGGCGCGGCAACCTTCGTGAACAGCGGCACCGATCCGGGCGGTAATCCGTTCTCGGTGACCGTTGCCAATCCGTACTACAATCAAAAGCCGCAAGCGTTGATGGATCCCAACGCATCGTACGTACCGTACGACGTCATTCCGAGCGCGTTCGCGAGCGGTAATAGCTACGCGGTTCCCGATGTCGCGTCGCTCATCCTCAACTGGAAGCACAAGAAGCTTTCGATCACGCCGAGCGTTGCGTACACGTCAGGATCGTACTACGGCTCGCCGCTCTCGATGCCGGGCTACGTTCCGCAAAACTGCTGGCAGAATCCGGCGGCGACCGTCGTCGGAGGCGTACCGTCACCGACGACGCCGGGCGCGAGCTGCGGCTCCGGCCAATATGTCACCACGGTCAACGGCGCGGCCTATACCGCGTCGTCGGGATACGTCTACACGCCCGACCCGTACACCGGCACCTTCGACAGCCTCGGCGCGCTCAAAGAACCGTCGCAGCTGACCGTCAATTTGCAGGCGTCCTACGACATCAACGATCGCATGACGCTCACGCTCGTGGCCAATAACCTCTTCAACAAGTGCTATCAGCGCGGCTACGCATGGGATACGAGCAAGACGTGCTGGTACTCGAACCTGCCGTCGAACATTCTCCCTCCGAACGGGCCGGGTAATCAGCCGGGCGCGTTCCTGACGACGCCGCCGACGCAACTCGCTTACCCGTACGGCGTTTGGTTCAACAACACCCAAGTCGGCATCACCTCGGAACGCCAACCGTTCCAACTGACGGCGCAACTGGAAATCAAGCTCTGATGCCACGCACGAAAGCACTGCGCGCGCTCGTTCCGACGCGCGCAGACTTCCTACGCGCATCGCTGGGCGCCGGCGCATCCTTGATTCTCGCGCCCGCCTTTACGACCGGAACGTCTTGGGCACGGGGCCGCGAACGAGTCGCGGTGATCGGCGCGGGCATTGCCGGCCTCACGTGCGCGACAATCCTGCACGACGCCGGCATCAGCGCAACGGTCTTCGAATCCTCGGAACGCGTGGGCGGCCGGACGCATTCCGAATGGCAGTATTGGAACGACGGACAGCACACCGAATGGTGCGGCGCGATGATCGACACCAAACATGAAACGATGCACGCGCTCGCGCGCCGGTTCCATCAACCGTTGATCGATACGTGGGCGCCGCTCGCTAAAGGCTCGCGCGATACCTCGTACTTCGACGGCCGCTATTATCCCATGACGCAAGCGGACCGCGATTTCGAACCGGTCTACAAAGCCGCGCGCGAACAGCTCGCGAAAATGGGCGACGTCACGACGTGGGACTCGGCGACGCCGCTCGCGCGCGAGCTCGATCACTTGAGTATGGCGGCGTGGATCGACAAATACGTTCCGGGCGGCCGGCGCTCGCAGCTCGGGCGCCTCATCGATGACGCACTCTCCAACGAGTACGGCGTGCCCAGCGATCAGCAGAGTTCGCTCAACCTCGTCTACATGCTGGGAATCCAGGAACGATACGGCATGCGCGGCGGTGAGATGAACGTGCTCGGATACTCCGATCAGCGCTACACCACGCGCAACGGCAACCAGCGTCTACCGATCGCGATGGCCGCCGCGCTGCCGCGCGGCACGGTCGTCCATAGCCATCGTCTCACGGCGATCCGCAGACGGCCCGGCGGCGACTACGAGTTGGCGTTCGCGACCCCGCACGGAAACACCAAGCTCGTGTACGACCGGGTCGTGTTAGCGATTCCGTTCATCGTGCTCCGCGGCGTCGACACGTCGGGCGCGGGCTTCGATTCGCGCAAGCACAAGGCGATCGACGAACTGGGCTACGGCACGCACACCAAACTGCACGTGCAATTCGATGGAAAGCCATGGTACGGAAACGGTCCGTGGCCGCATCCTGCCGACGGTCAAATCTGGACCGATACCGGCTTCCAAAACTCCATCGATTACTCGCTGGGTCAGAACGGCAAGAGCGGCATCATCGAGCGCTTCACCTATGGAACGGCCGGATTGATCGGAACTCCTGCGCAGCCGTACGCGCGCATCGGTGATTCACCGCTCGTGCGCACGCAAGTGGAGCGCTTTTTCGAACAGCTCGATCGCATTTGGCCCGGCGT
>DASSZO010000180.1:0-3491 GCA_035702815.1 Candidatus Aquilonibacter sp.
GCTGGAAGAACCGGCGGAAATCCGGGCGGCCGACGCGCAACGTAGGACCGCTCGTGGGCGCGGTTCCACCGCTGCCGAATTTCACATTGTAGGTGACGGAATACGTACGGGGAGCGAGCGGACGCGCGATCGTCGGAATCACCGTGCCGTTGCGCGTCACGTAGGGAACCGCGTTTTGCGGACTTGCAAACGTGCCGGCATAGACATTGGTAAGATTGCTTGCGGCAACCGTGAGCGTTCCGCGGTGAAAGTCGGTGCTTGCGGCCACATCGAACGTCGTATATGCAGGAAGATTGTTCGGATTATTGCTCGCCACGTACTGAGCGTCGCCGAGCCATTCGACCGCGGAGCGCGGCGCCTTATAATCGAGCACCAATCCGGCCCGGCGAAGCGGAACGTTCGGCACTTGCTGCCCGGAAACAGTGATCGAATACGGATTGTCGATTCGCGGATCGCTCGAAGCGATCTTCGAAACGGTGAGGTCGTAAAACGGCTGGATGATCGCGTTGCCGACGCGGACGAACCCGGTGAGCGAGCCGCCTTGGTAGATGCGGTCGACGCCCGCAACCGGAGACGAAAAGTAGAGTTGCGAGGCATTGGGGTTGAGAGGAAGCGCGCTCGAGCATCCCGCTTTCGACTGATAAACGGCGTTTACGGCCGCAAGGTAGGCGGGCGTGATCGTACCGTTGGCCAGGAGCACCGATCCGTTGACCTGGACCGGTAAGACGGTCCCCCGCTGAATCTGATTGTAGATCTGCACGGTGAACGAACTTCCGCCGAGCGTCTTCGTATAGCTCAGACGCTCCGACGCGGAAGAACTTCCGGTGGGAGCATCGCCCGGTGCGTTGCCGTACGCGACGTCGCCGTTACAGTCGAAGCGCAGCGAGGCCGGGTCGGTCAACACGGTGCTTCGGGAAAAGGCGGGCGCGACGCCTCCAAAGGAGAGATAGCCGCTCCACGTGTCGTGCGCGGTCGGGCGCCACGTTGCCCCGAGCGTACCTAAGACGCTCGAGACGCCGCCCGTGGCACGATTTGCGCCGACCGATTCGCTCAGCGAGAGCTTATCGTTCGAGTGCACGGTGTCGGTAATCTGCAGTGCGTTGTAATTCGAGCTTTGCGTGCTGGTGTAATACGGCGCTGCCTGGGCGACGAGCGGCGTTGTCCGCGAATCGCTCCACGTACCGTAGGCTTGGACCGAAATCGTGTGACGCTCGCGTTCGGGAAGCGTTGCATCGAGCGTAAATCCGTGGTTTTGATTCTTGGTGGCAAAACCGGTCGGCTGCGCGACGCCGTTAACGTAACGATTGAGTTGGTCGTTGAGCATGTCGAACGCCGTAGAGTATACCGAAGCAACGATGCTGGTCTCGCCGATGAGCGCATTATCTTGCAGCGAGTACATCTGCACATTTCCGTCCGATGTATTGCCCGGACCGTAGCCGCACGGGACGTCTTGCGTGATGCGCAGACAGGCAAGGTTGGTCGATCTCGACGATCCGAGGAACGTCCCGGTGAGCGTCTGCGCGTCGCTGAACTGATAGCGCAAGCGGGCAAGGCTGCCGGAGATCGTGGAGTCGCCGTCGTGCGAATAATCGAGCCCGCTTGCGTCGAGGTACGTCATACCATCGACGAGGCTCGTATTGTCGCGGTACGTCGCCTGCAGCGCCGTGCCGAACTTCCCGAACGAGCCGGACTCGCCGAAGGCGTAATTGTTACGGCCGTTACTGCCGACGCCGAGTTGCAACTGCGAGCGCCACGAGAGCGTCGGCTGCAAGGTCGAGAAGCCGACACTTCCTCCAAGTCCGCCGATACCCGGGCCGTGCCGTACCGAGGCCCCGCCGAAGAGATCGGTCGCAAACGCGCCGAGATTTCCGGCTTGGCCGGGAGCGTTGAGGGGAATCCCGTCGAGCGTCAACTGCGTCTGACTCGCATCATGCCCTTCCAGCGAGATCGTCTGCGTCGCATCACTGTCGTCACCGCTCGTGCTAACCGACACACCCGACAGCTTATTGAGCGCGTCGGCAAGATCGCCGCTGAGCTTTCGTTGCGGCGAGTCCTGCCCGATCGATGTCGCGGACACCGTCGCGCTCGACCGGGTCGACACCGTCCCGATGATCTTCAGGTTGGTCGCAAGCGCCAAGGTCACGCTAACGGTGACGGCACGCCCGTTGAGCACTTCGAAGGGTTCCGAGGTGATCGTCTGGTAGCCGCCGTGCGCGACCCGCGCTCGATAGATCCCGTCGGGAACGTCGGTGAAATAGACCTGGCCGTTCTTGCCGGTCAATTCGCTGCTAACGATCGGCCCATCGAGCACGACACGTGCCAGTCCAAGAGGCGTCTTGCCGCTCTCATCGTTAACGATGATGCGAATTGACCCCGCGTCGCTTTGCGCCTGTACGGCCAGCGGAATAAGCGTCCCGACGAAAGGCGCAACACATAGAACCAACGCGAAGAGCAGGCGCTTCATCGGCGTCATTGTGCCGACGCCGGCTGAAAACGGCCTGACAGCACGTCCGATTTAGATGAGGATCGACACCGTCGTGCCCATGCGCGGCGCGCTCTGCAATTCGATCGATCCGCCCGCACGTTCCACCGCTCGCTTTGCGATCGCAAGTCCCAGGCCGCTGCCGGTGATTTCACCGCGCTGGTCGCCACGATAGAAGCGTTCGAACGCATGAAGGCGCTCGGACTCCGTCATCCCGGGACCTTCGTCACTGACGCTGATCTTCGTATGGCCGTCTTCTCGGGTCGCACGCAAGTGGATCGGGGCTTCGGGCGCATATTTGAGCGCATTTTCGACGATGTTCCACAGCGCTTCGCCGAGTTCGGTGCGATCGGCCTCGACGGTCTGCGCCCCATCGACGCTGTAATCGATCTGCCGGGTATCGTCTAATCTGCGCGCCGCATCGCACTGCTCGCGCAACAGGGTCGCGAGATCGATCGTTTCGACGTTGGGTGGTGTCTCGGAGTCCAATCGCGCCAAGCGCATCAATCGATCGATGAGCGAGCGCATATGCTCCTTCTCGATCGACATCGTCCCCAGGATTTGACGGGCGATCGACGGCTCGGCAACGGCGCCGCGGCGCAAAACGTCGATGTAGCCGCCGATGACGGTCAGCGGCGTACGCAGTTCGTGTCCGGCGTCGGCTACGAACTGACGCATGCGTTCCTCGGTTTGGCGGCGTTCGCTCATCGCGGATGCAACGTTGGCGGCGGCATCGTTGTAGGCCATCGTCAGTTCGCCGATCTCGTCACCTCCGGGCGCCATGAACCGGCGCTGCGTAAAATCACCGGCCGCGAGCGCGCGTAGCGATTCGGTAATCTCGCTGATCGGCGCGAGCGCTTGCCGAGCGACAAAGCGACCGAGAAACCAGGAAACCAGCAGCGCGGCGACACCGATCGTGATCACGACGCGCCAATACGGCAGTAGCGCCACGAGCAAGAGCGGGAACGATGGTTGAAACGCCACGAACCCGCCGTCGACTTGCGTGAGA
>DASSZO010000245.1:0-9623 GCA_035702815.1 Candidatus Aquilonibacter sp.
CGGCGACGATCCAAGACCGTGCCTTCGATGCCGACCGTGACTAGAATCGCCCACCCGCCGTGGTCGGAAACGCCAACGATCGGGCCGCCTTTCGTCTCCATGGATCGAGTTTAGCACGAGGCGTGCGGTGCCCCGGTGCCCAAAACGCGTTGCGTGCACCAAAGCGCTTTCGAGACATTCGAGACGGCCGCCGAGTGGCGCAAGTGGCTCCTCGAGCACCATGCGGATCGCACCGGGGTGTGGATTCGAATTTTCAAAAAAGGCTTGGATGCCCGAACCGTCACCTACGCGGAAGCACTCGATGAAGCGTTGTGTTTTGGTTGGATCGACGGCCAGAAGAAGGCGTACGACGAAACGTCATGGCTGCAAAAATTTACGCCGCGCCGCCCGAAGAGCATGTGGTCGAAACGGAATCGCGAGCACGTCGCTCGCCTTATCGAAGAGCAGCGAATGACGCCCGCGGGGCTGGCGGCAGTTGAATCGGCTCGAAAGGACGGCCGGTGGGACGACGCCTACGATGCGCCGAGCACGATGGACGTGCCGGACGATTTCCTCAACGAACTCAAAAAGGATCCGCGCGCGTACGCATTCTTCAAGACGCTGAATCGGGCAAACACCTACGCGATCGCGTGGAGATTGCAGACCGCAAGAAAGCCCCAGACGCGTGCCCGACGCATGGAGGCGCTTCTGGCAATGATGCGGCAGGGGAAGAAGTTGCACTGACGGCCGGTAGACGGCTTATTTCAACGGCGGTGCCGGCGAGCCGTCTGACCAATAGGGAGCGAGGATCACAACCGTCACTGGTTCGTACGCTCGAAACGTGGCCGTTGCGGGTGACATGATGGGCGAGCCTTTGAACCCGGCCGCCCACGTTGCCAACTGGTCTTTCGCTACGAATGGCATAATGTGCGGGCGCCACGGTCCCGCAACGCCGTCATTGAGATAACTTTCTTTCGAGAGCATCAGCGCGAAGCCGGCGGGTTGCGCGAATTGATGATCCGCATAGCCGGCCTTCGATTTCTTCGCGATTTCGTCGCGTGTATCACCGGCGAGCGCCCATTTCGCCCGCGCGACATAGAACGCAAGCACGCTTCGTACGGCCTGCGGATTGAGGCACGCCGCGCCGCGGCCCTTCGGATTCCAAAACTCGGGATCATCGAGACCCGCACTCCACATCCGTTCGACGAGGCAGACCCAGCGGTTCGTTCCTTTGGCGGCGGTCACGTAGCCGGTCTTCGTCATTACCAGCACCGTCGCGTGAGCGGAGATCGATGCCGGTGCGGCGCTGCGAGCCATCTCGACTTCGGCCGCACGCGGCATGAGGTATTTCGCAACTGGAGCCATCGTGGGGTAGGCATTGGGCTGCAACGTTTGCGCGTTGGCCACGGTGCAACAGGCGAGCGCGATCGCAAATATCCCGAAAGCAAGTCTTTTCATATGACCTCCCGGTGGCAGGCCGAAGCGCGTTTATCGACTACTGAGGGCGAAACGCGGGAGCCGCCACATTGTGACTGGGACGTTAGGCCGCGATCGTGAACATGGATCTGAATAATCGCTCGACGTAGTCATAGAACATCGGATCGATGCGCCGCAATCGAAGCTTCGTCGCTCGCGGCCAGTGCGAAGTAACGTCGTTCACTTCGATGAACGCGCGAATTCCCTCCGCGAGATATTCATCGATGCCCGTCGCCGCGTATGGAGTAATGAACGCTGTGGCGGCGGTGAACAGGCGGCGTAATTCGGGATCGATTCCCGAGTGGTAGACGCCGCCGCCTAAGGCGCAGTCGAGCGCGTGTCCGAACTCGTGCGCGACGGTCATCGGGCTTCGCGATCGCAGATACACGGTGCGCTCCTCGACGACGAAAAGACCGGCGGGCGGCGCCGGCCAGAGATCGACGTCGATTCCGAGTCGCGCAAGTGCGGGAGAAGCGGCCGCATACCGTTCCTTCCTCCGTAATGGAACGACGGCGATGCGGTGCGCCAGTGCGAAACGAAGCGCGTCACTACCGAACTTTGCGAGCGTTTCGCCGATGGCCGTCACGCTGGGTTCGTGGTCGCAACGGACGAGAGCGGCGGCCAGGGAGAAACGCTCGTGCATTGCACGAGGTTCTCATGTGTATGTGACGTCGCGCTTGCGCCGGCGTTACGGGCGCGTGAATGAGAATCCGGGCCGCGATTGCCGCGGATGTTCGACGACGCGCACGGTGACGCGATCGCTTTCTCCTTCGGAGCGCGCAACGATCGTATACGTTCCGGGAACCGCGGGAACGAACGCGTTGCCGTCCGCGTCACTTGCAACGCGTGCCCCGTTAACCGTCCATACGATTGAACTGCGGTTCCCCGCGGCATGAAGCGTGAGTTGCTGCCCGGCGCGCTGCGCGCTCGTGACGGCGTCGTTATGGTAGAACACGCTGCCGTCCGCAGGCGAAACGATACGGAGATGGGCTGCCTGCGCGACCGGTGCGCTTCGGCGCAGACGCGCCAGTTCAACCGGTTTGACCCACTCCCACACGACCGCCGGACATCCGCGCGCGGGGGCGACGCCGGTTGTCGCGCAGATTCGCGCACGTACGTAGCCGGCGGGTTTGTCAAACGGCGCCGTTTCGCGGCGTTCGTGGAGATGAAGCATGATGCGGTTCCATAGCGGCCCCGCGCCCGTCACGCCGGAGATTCCGCGCATCGGGCTCCCGTCGAAGTTGCCCACCCACACTCCGACCGTGTAGTCGCGGGTAAATCCGATCGTCCACGTGTCACGAAAGTCCGACGAGGTGCCGGTCTTTACCGCCGCGTCAAACGGCAGATCCAAGACGGAATGTCGCCCGAAGGAATGTTCGCGAGCATGCGGATCGGCAAGCATGTCGGTAACGAGCTCCCACGTCGGCGGATCGCCGATCTGCCGCGCGGCGCACGTCTGCGGTACGAGATGCAGCGGCACAAATGAACCGTCCCGCGCTATCGTCACGTACGCTTGAACGTTCTCCCACAGCGAGACTTCACCGCTGCCGAGCGTGAGGCCGAGGCCGTAGTACGATGCCGGCTTATCGAGATGCGAGAAGCCCAGATCGTGCAGCCGGTCGAGCAACGTTTGCGTCCCCATTTTCGAGAGCACGCGCACCGCGGGCACGTTGAGCGAATTTGCGAGCGCGTAACGAACGCGAACGGGGCCGCTGAACGTGCCGCTGTAATCGGCCGGTTGATACAGCTTGCCGTTGCTGATCGCAAACGCCACCGGCGTGTCGGCCAAGATCGTCGTCGGCTGGATCGCGCCCGTTTCGAGTGCGCGCTCATAGGTAAACGGTTTGAGCGAGGAACCGGGCTGGCGCAGCGCCTGCACGCCGTCGTTGCGTCCCAGGAGCGCATCGGAAAAATAGTCGGGCGACCCGGCATACGCGAGAACCTCACCTGTGTGATTGTCGGCCACCAGCACCGCGGCGTCGCTCACGTGCCTCGACGTCAGCGCGCCGAGGACGTCGCCGATCTGCGCCTGCACGAAGCGCTGCAAGCCGCGGTCGATGGTCGTGCGAACGCGGCCCGCTCCGTTCACTCGCGGAAAAAGGTAAAAGAGTGCGTGCGGTGCGGCGATTATTCCGTCGTCGTGCCGTCCGATCGTCAGCGTTTCGCTGCGCGCGGACTTCGCTGCCGCGGCGTCGATTTCGCCGAGAGCCGTCATGCGACCCAACACGTACTGCTGACGGACGCGTGCGGCGCCCAGATGAGTATCAGGCGCGAGGCGGGATGGATCGTTGGGAACGCCCGCGAGCAGCGTGCTTTGCGCCAGATCGAGATCCCGCGCGGGTGTGCCGAAGTAGGTTCTCGCGGCCGCATCGACGCCGTAAAGGTTGCCGCCCATCGGCGCGCGGTTCACGTACGCCTCGAGAATGTCGCGCTTTTCGGAACGCATCGCGATGCGCTCGGCAACGGCGATCTGTACGAGTTTTCCGCGGATCGTCGAGGGAGTGGGATGCAAAAGCCGGGCGAGTTGCATCGGGATGGTCGAACCGCCGCTTTCGAAGGCGCCGTAGACGAAGTACTCGCGGGCGGCCCGGGCGAGACCGGCAAGATCGATTGCCCCGTGCAGCCGGAACCGTGCATCCTCCGCCGCGACAACGGCCTGAACGAACGCGGGTGAGACGCGCGCCAGCGGAACGTAGACGGCGTGAGCGCTGTCGCTTGCGAGAATCGTTCCCAGCGGGGCGCCCGTGCGGTCCAGGAACGTTTCGGCGCGAGCGGTGTGCGGCAGCCGTGAGACGTCACGGCCCCCGAGGTAGGCGACGGCCAAAACCAGCGCGCAGAGCGCGGTGGCGAATCGAAAGAAGATTTGCACGATCCTTGTCCGTAGTGTAACGCATGCGCGGCCGCATTCGTCCGCTCTTCGTGATGGTTGCCGCCCTTGTGGCGACGGCATGTTCACCGAATGCGCCGTCGACGCCGACGCCGGTCAAACTCGCGCCCGTCGCGCCCTTGCCGCGGCCGTCGCTGCCCGCGTGGATCGCCGCGATCTCCCCGACCGCTCGCGCGCAATCGCTCGCCCAAATTCGCGTGATTTTTGCAAAGCCGGTATCCCCGGTCGAGTCGCTCGAGGGTGACGGACCGCGTAACGTGCTGTCGCATTTCACGATCGAGCCGGCGCTTCGGGGACGCTTTGTGCTGTTCACGCCGAAGATGGTCGGATTCGTTGCCGAAGAGGCGCTGCCGGTAGCGACGCGGGTGCGCGTCACGCTGACGAAAGGCTTAGCCGATCTCGCGGGCGATCGGCTTGAAAGCGACGTCGCCTGGACCTTCGAGACCGCGCCGCTGGCATTCACCGATCTTCCGAACGCGCAACCGTCACCGGACGAATCGACGCCGCAGCCGTACCCGCTGCGCCCGAGGATCGCCGTGAGCGTCAATGCGCCGGTCGATCCGTCGTCACTTTCGGAGCATGCAACGCTCGTCGCCGGCGACCGCCGCATCGCCGTACGTGCAACCCTGGAACCGACACCGACGCCGGTTGCGTCCCAACCGCCCAATCCGGATGAAGCGTTCGGAGCCGGCGATCGCACCTGGACCTATGACTTAGAGCCGCAAACCGATCTCGATCGCGCAACGCGCTATGCGCTGACGATCGACCCCGGCGTCGAACCGGCACGCGGAAACATCGCGAGCGTCAACCGGTTTTCCGGAAGTATCCGTACCTTCGATGCGTTCGTGGTGACGCCGACCGCCAAACCTTCTGCGGGTGATCTCAACGGCAGCCGCTTCGCTCAAGGCGATCCGGTCATTGCGTTGAGCAATCCGATCGATCCAAAGACGCTCAAAGGAAACGTCACCGTATCGCCGGCCGTGGTGCCCTCGCCGTCGGTCATCGTGCAGAACGACAGTCAGATCGCAATCGATCCCTACGCGCTGTCACCCAACACGAACTACACCGTCACGCTCGGTTCGGGGCTCAAGGACGTCTTCGGGCAGACGCTTGCGTCGCACGCGCCGGTCGCGATTCACACGAGCGACTTCGCCCCGGGGATGTGGGCGCCGTCGGGTTCGACGTTGATTCCGGCGAACGCGGGCGTCAACGTCAACCTCTACGCAACGAATCTTCCCGAAAATCGCTACCGTGCAGCGTTCACGGCAGTCTCACCAATGGACGTCTTGCTCGGAACCGGCGCCGATCGGCTGCTTGGAGCAAGCGCCAAGAACTGGCCGCTGCAAACCATCGACGGGGCGAAGACCAACGAGCAGAGCGTCGTGCGCGTTAAGGTGCAGGATCGTTTGCACGGCGATTACGGAACGCTGGCCTACGGATTCTGGTCGCCGGTCCTCGGGAGCCAATCGTCGGCGCTGACGGGAACGGTCCAACTCACGAACCTCGGCGTCTTTGCGCAATTCTTTCCCGCGTCGGCGCGTATCATGGTCGAACACCTCGACGACGGTTCGAACGTCGGCGGTGCGTCCGTCACCGTCTATCGCATGCCGGGCCAAGACGGCTCGGCGCCGGCGCAGTGCGCGCAAGGGACAACCGGGGCTGACGGTTCGCTTGCGTTTTCGGGAATCGACATCGAGCGCTGCTACATCAACGCGCCGAGCGACGGGATGCCCGACCTTGGCGTCGTCGTCGCCGACGGCGCCGATTCGGCGAGCGTGCGCGTTTTCGATTACAGCGGCATCTATCGCTTCGACGTTCCGGGCGGATGGGCGAGCGGCGCGCCGGTCGGAACCGGAACGATCTTTCCCGACCGCGATATGTACCAGCCCGGCGAGCACGGCGTGTTCACGGGCATCGCGTACTACACGCAAGAGGGCGCGGTGCGTGCCGATCCTCGCGCCCGCTATCGCGTCGTGCTCGAAGATCCGAGCGGTGCAAAAACGCAGCTGCCGGACGTGACGACCGACGCGTTCGGAACGTTCTCCGAGCCCTACACGTTTGGACCGGCCGCCCCGCTCGGGTACTACAGCATCACGGCCACCGGCGATCGCGGCGATAAGATCGTCGGCGGCTTCCGCGTTGCGGAATTCAAGCCGCCGAACTTCAAGGTCGACGTGTCGCTCGACAAGAGCAGTGCGACGGCCGGCGCGTCGGTGCGCGCAGCAGCAGATGCGCAGTATCTCTTTGGCGCCCCGCTTGCCGGTGCGAAAGCCAACGTCTACGTCACGCGCTCGTATGCGACGCTGGCACCGAAGGGCTGGGATGAATACTCGTTTGGGCGGCAGTGGTTCTGGCCCGAACAACAGCCTGCGCTCACGACCGACGTACTGCAGCAGCAACAGACGCTCGATAGCAAAGGAACGACGTCGCTCGCGTTCACGCTTCCGACCGATCTGCCGGCACCCCTGACGTACAACGTCGAGTTCGATGCGACCGACGCGTCGAATCTCTCCGTTTCCAACAGCAAAACATTGCTCGCGCTGCCGCAGGACGGCATCATCGGTCTTGCCTCCGATACCGTGGGCCCGGCCCGTGCCGGTATGCCGATTCGCGTCATCGTCACGCAGCCCGATGGAACGCCGATTGTCGGACGCGCGGTTCATCTCGAGTTGCAGAAGATGACGTACGTCTGGGCGAGCCAAGCGCAGGAAGGCGGCGAAGCGGCGCAAGACTCGATCAAGTACGACACCGTGGACCGAACGGACGTTACGTCGGGCAGCGCGCCCGTTACCGCGACCTTGACGCCGAATGCTTCGGGATCCTACCGGGTGCGCGCAACGTTTACCGGCGCGCAAGGAAATGCCGGCGCGACCGATCTGCAAGTCTTTGCGTACGGGAGCAATGCTGCGGACTTCGGTGCGCAGGATACGTCGAGCGTGCGCGTGACCCTCGATAAAAAGTCGTACAAGGTCGGCGATACGGCAACCGCGCTGATCGGCTCGCCGTTCGACCGCGCCGACGTCTACGTTGCCGTTATTCGCTACGGCACGATCTATCAAACGATTCTGCACAACGTGACCGGCGCACCGCGCGTCTCGTTCAAAGTCACGCCCGCAATGTTTCCCAACGCCGCGGTCGAGGCAGTGGTGGTCCGGCGAGGCACCAAGCTCGCACAGGTGAAGCCGGGCACACTCGACAGTTTGGCACGCACGGGAATGGCCGCGTTCACGATCGACCTACACGATCGGTATCTCAAACTCGACGTCAGTCCGGCGCAGCAATATCTCGAGCCGGGAACGGCGCAGCGCGTCGCGTTCCATCTGCGCGATGCGCAAAATCGTCCGGTGCGCGGAAAAATTATCGCGATGGCGGTCAACGACGCGATCCTCCAGCTCTCGGGATATCGCCTTCCCGATCTCGTCTCGACGATCTATGCGCCGCTTTCAATTTCGACGCGCTTTGCCGACAATCGAGAGAATATCACGCTGCAGACGCCGCAAGCGCCGGTCGAAAAAGGCTTTGGATTCGGCGGCGGATTCTTAGAAGGCGCAGCGGGCACGCGCGTGCGGACGAACTTTCTGCCGCTCGCGTTTTACGGCGCGGTGACGACCGATGCTGCCGGCGTGGCGAACGTTTCGTTCAAGTTGCCCGACGATCTGACGACGTGGCGCGTGATGGCCGTTGCGATCGGCGACGGAAACGATCGCTTCGGCACGAGCGACGCAACGTTCGTCTCGCGCCTTCCGGTGATGGCCAACCCGCTGCTGCCGCAGTTTGCGCGCACCGGCGATCGCTTCGACATCGGTGCGTCGATCATGAACCAAACCGGTGCGTCCGGTTCGCTCGATCTGCTCGTGCGCCTCAACGGCGCATTGCACTTCGCGCAAGGCAACCCGTCGAGCACCGAGGTGACGCAGGCGATCGCACCGGGCATGCAGGCGTTCCGTATGCCGGTCGTTGCCGGGACGCCGGCGCCCGCGTCGGTTGCGGTCAACGCGTCGGTCGATGGGAAGCGCGATGCGTTCTCGGTACCGTTTACCGTCGAGAACCGGTCGATCAGTGAAACCGTCATCGACGCCGGTGCCGCGAAGGGCACGGTCCAGATACCGATCGGGACGAAGCTCGACAGTGCCGGTACGATGTCGCTGCTGCTGGCAAACTCGATCGTTCCGCAGCTATCGATGCAAGCATCGCGCGCGCTCGACCAGGAGCCGTTGCAAACGGCGAACGATCTCGGCGCTCGCGTCATCATCGGCGCAGCAATCGGCGCAAAGAACGTGGCTGCCGACGTCGGCGGGCTGCTCAAACTGCAGCGTGACGACGGCGGGTTCCGTTACTACACCGGCGACCGCGCGAGCGATCCAACCGCGTCCGCGTACGCTCTGGAAGCACTTGCATACGCGCGCGATCATCACATCGCTGTTGATCGGGCGGCAGTAAGCCGGGCGGCATCCTACGCGTCGGCGATGATCGCGGATCCCAATCGGACGGGCTGGTGCGACGACGCGCTGTGTAAGGCGCAGACGCGATTTTCGATGCTCTGGGCGCTCGCGAGCAACGGCGACCGGCGAAGCGATTTTCTCGAGACGATCTACGCCCAGCGGGACCGCTTTGACGATGCAACGCAGCTCCGGCTAGCGCGCTATCTACTCGCCACGCCTGCGTGGCATGCGCGCGGTGTGGAGCTTGCGCAACGTCTCGAACAACGGCTCTATGTAACGGGACGTTACGCGACGGTGAATCTCTCCGACCGGTGGGCATGGCGCGATTCGATCGTGGATGCGCAGGCGCAGATGCTGCAGTTGCTGCTCGATCGTAACGCTCCGCTCGACCAGCTCGACGGCGCGGCGCGTTCGCTCATCGAACAAAAGTGCCGTTGCGGCTGGCCGTCGACGCAATCCGCGGCGAGCGCCGTATCCGCACTTACCGCGTACGGCGCGCGCGTACCGCCGGAACCCATGCACGTCGCCGTCAGCAGCGGCGGCGCGGCCATCGGCTCGCGTGACTTCGGTACAGCCTCCGGATCCGCGACGATCTCCGTGCCGATCGCCGCCGTTCAAAGCGGCTCGCTGACGCTCAAAGCGAACCGCGGCACCCTGCACTACGTCCTGTCGTACACGTATCCGCTGCCGTCCGATGCGCCGGGAAATGTTACGGCGTTTCGGGTGACTCGGCAGCTCTTCGAGGCAGGCTCGACGCACGCGTTCGCCACGATCGATCTTGCATCGCCCGCATCGCCGGTTGCGACGACGGTCGGACAGGTTTTCGACGTCGGACTGCG
>DASSZO010000005.1:0-3423 GCA_035702815.1 Candidatus Aquilonibacter sp.
CACCCCAATGGGTGGCCAACATGCGCGCTGCCGGACTCGACGCGCAAGATGCTCGCGAATGGGCCCAACTCAAATCGATGGGAGTCGACGGCGCATACGTCTTCGATATGGAGAATGCCGGCCTGACGCATCTGTCGGCTCGCGAAGTGACCGAGCTCAAAGCGCTGCAAGTCACCCGCGACTACATTCGCCAAATCGCCGACGCCGGCTTTTCACATCTTTCGGTGCGCGAATACACCCAGCTCAAAGCGCTGGGCGTAACCGCAAGCTATATCCGTAACCTCGGCTCCCACTTCAAAGGGTTGTCCGTCGACAAAATCGTGCAACTGAAAGCAGAAGGGATCGATCCGCGATGATTCGACGGCTCACAATGTCGCTAGCCGCGGCGCTCCTGGTTTTGACGTCTTTCACGGGCGCGCGAGCGGAGGCGATGCGCGGAACGTGGGAGATCAGTACGTCCAAGGGCGCGGTTCAATTGCAGACGCAGTGGAGCGATTCGACGCAACCGTGCCGCTATAACAATTCCCACACGGCTATCGTCGATCCGCATAGCCTCGGAATTGCCGGCGCACTCGCATCGTCCGGAACGCAAACGACGTTTGCACTGCATCGCGAAGCGGGTGACTTTGCATTTAAGGGATGGGTCGGAAACGGCGAAGGCTCCGGTCAGTATACGTTCACGGCTCCGATCGCGAAGTGGCGTTTGCCGATCTCGATATCACGACAGCGTACATCGATCAAATCGAGTCGCTGCATTTCAAGCCGTCGGTCAACGATCTCATTGCCATGAAGGCGCTCGATGTCACGCCGCAATACGTCGCGGATTTGCAGCGCGCGGGCGTGCGCGGCTTGAGCGAACGCGAGGTCATATCACTCAAAGCGGTACGCGTAAATCCCGCATATATCGACGAAATTGCGCGGGCCGGGTTCCCGAAGCTCAAGGCCAACCAGTACCTCACGCTCAAGGCGATGCACGTGGACGCCGCTTACATTAAGTACCTGCGGAGCCACGGATTTAAAGGGTTGACGGTCGACCAGGTCGTGACGATGAAAGCGGAGCGAATCTAGCCGCCAAGCCGATTTTTTCCTTATTCCACAAGGAAAATCGGGTCGGTCGGAAAATCGTCCGGTCAATTAGCTGCCCCCCTCGAAAGGACAGTATGACCAAGAACGAGTTAGCTCGTGAGCTCGCCGAAGAAATGGAAATGCCGCGCCGCCAGATGGTGGAAATCATCGACGCGATGCTGGAGAAATTCACCGACGTGCTCAAATCGGGCGATAAGGTGCAATTGACGCCCTTCGGCCAGTTCAAGGTTCGGGACCGCGCTGCGCGCGTCGCCCGTAACCCGAAGACGGGCGAACCGATCAAAGTGCCGGCCAAGCGGGTACTGAAGTTCATCGCCGGCCGCACGCTCAAGGAAGCCGTCGGAACGGCTAAACGCGGCGCTGCCGCCGCGAAGAAGTCGTCTGCGAAGAAGTCGACCGCCAAGAAGTCGACCGCTAAGAAGTCGGCTGCCAAGAAGAGCACGGCCAAGAAGGCTCCCGCGCGTAAAGCTGCTCCGGCCCGTAAATCGGCCGCGAAGAAGAGCTCGGGACGTAAAAAAGGCCGCTAGGACGCGGTAAAAAAGCGAGCCGCCTGAACGTCAGGCGGCTCTTTTTTTGCCCTTAAACGGTCGGCGCCTGCGCTCGATTCGGTTCGATCGAGCCGGTCTGGGCACGGCCGGATTCGCTGCGATTTCCGGCAAAAAGTCGAATCATCGCAGGGTTGAACGCGCCGGGAATATCGTCGGGTTTTCGGCTCGTCACCATCCCGGGAGATTGCACGCACGCCTCATCGGTCCACGTTGCGCCTGCGTTTCGCAGATCGGTCTGAAGCGACGGCCACGACGTCATGTGCCGGCCGCCGGCGAGCCCCGCTTCGATAAGGATCCACGGTGCGTGGCAGATCGCTGCAATCGGTTTGCCCGCCTCCGCGATTTCGCGGACAAATTGGACCGCCTTTTCCTCGGTTCGCAACTTGTCGGCGTTGAGTGCCCCGCCCGGCAGGAGCAACGCGTCGAAGTCGGCGGCACGGGCTTGCTCGAGCGGAAGATCGACTTGGAAGGTGTCGGCCGGCGTGTGGTGATGCCAGCCTTGCACCTGCGGCGTGTGTTTCGAAATCAGCGTCGTTTTCGCACCCGCGGCATCCAACGCTTTGCGCGGTTCGACCATTTCGGCTTGCTCGAATGCGTCGTCGAGTAAAATCGCAACGCGAATTCCTTGTAATTCTTGTGCCATTCTATTTAGATACCCGCGTCGCAGGCGGTCTCAAAGTAGGCAGCCAAGGTAGATATGGTGTTCCGTTACCTGACCGCAGGGGAATCGCACGGCCCCGCGCTGGTCGGCATCCTCGATGGCCTTCCCGCGCAGATCCCACTCGACGTCGAGGAAATCAACGAGACGCTCGCGCGTCGCCAGGGCGGATACGGCCGTGGCGGCCGCATGAAGATCGAACGCGACCGGATCGAGTTTCTCGCCGGCGTTCGAGGAAGCCGTACGCTCGGATCGCCGATCGCCGTCGCCGTCCGCAACCGGGATTTTGAAAATGTGCGGGAGCTGATGGATCCCATTTCGGGAACAGGCAAGCCCTTAACCAACCCTCGACCCGGCCATGCCGACTTTGCCGGCGCGCTCAAGTACCGCCACCGGGACCTGCGCAACGTACTCGAACGCGCGAGCGCGCGCGAGACGACGATGCGCGTCGCGCTCGGCGCGATCTGTGCCCACTTTCTCGCCGCGCTCGGCATCACGACGCGCAGCTACGTCCATCGAATCGGCGACGTCGCCGCCCGCGACCTGGATGAGTGGAATCAGGCCGACGTCGAGGCAAGTGACGTCCGCTGTCCGGACCCCGATGCTGCCAGAGCGATGATGCAGGCGATCGATGCGGCGAAAGCCGCCGGCGATACGCTGGGCGGACAGTTTGTGGTGCGCGTCGACGGCATGCCGGTCGGCATCGGCAGCAATCGTCAGCCGGAAACGCGCCTCGACGGCGTGCTTGCCGGAGCGCTGATGGGCATGCAGACGGTCAAAGCCGTCGAGGTCGGCCTCGGCGCGGAGGTTGCGACGCGGGCGGGATCCCAAGCGCACGATATTTTTGCCCTCTCCGACGGCGATGTGGTTCGTCCGAGTAATCGGGCCGGCGGCATCGAGGGCGGCATGAGCAACGGACAACCGATTACGCTGCGGATCTCCGTCAAACCGATTCCGACGCTGATGAAGGCACTGCCTTCGGTCAATCTTCACGAGCGCGCCGATGCACCTGCGACGATCGTGCGGAGTGACGTCTGCGTCGTGCCGGCCGCCGCGATCGTCGGCGAGGCGATGGTTCGTCTGGCACTGACCGCGCCGCTTCTTGAAAAATACGGCGGCGACTCGCTTGAA
>DASSZO010000163.1:0-7907 GCA_035702815.1 Candidatus Aquilonibacter sp.
TGCCGAGATTCTGCACCACGACGATCGCGACGATCGTGATGATAATCGCATAGACGAACTCGGCCCACACGCCGCTTCCCGATTTCAAAAAGATCGCAATGAAGTCGGTAATGAACTTATTCCAAGCGCCCGCGGCGATGAGGCCGAAGGCGACGGTCGCCAGAGAGATCATCGTGCCGAGATAGGTCGGTTTGAGTTCCATCGTTCGAAAGTGCTCTGCGCGGCCCGGGATTCCCCCCGGAAGTGTGGGCCGCGATAGCGGCCGCCGCCGTCGTGTTGGTGCCCGCCTCGCCCCCGCGGCCAGCAGCGACCGCAAACCTTCCCCCGGCAATGCATGTGATGCACGGACCACGCCGAAGGCGGCTCCATGGTTCCAACGCTCATGCTTATGGCGATGCTCGAGACATCGCCGAGCGCGTCACCGATGCCCGTCATTGAAACCGTCAGAGTCTCTCGGATGTGCACGGCGCTGCGAAGAAACATGCTGACGGCCATCGTTGGGCTTCGCGCTAACGACAATCTCATCGGACAGGGAGTGCAACTCTCGCAACGACTTCGCGGCGACGCTCAGGCCCAACCGGTCAATGCCGGTTCGGCCACAGGGGGAGCCGGAGCGTCGTCGGCGCTGGATGACTTCCGCCTCTCACAACTTGAGGGTGCGCTGGCGGACAACGTCGAGCGCATTGAAGCGATCCTCGACGATCCGGCCGCCTTCCCATCGAACCGTCCGATGGACCCACGTCTCGCTGCCGGAAGAGATGCACTACTAGCAGTGCTAAATAAACAGAAAGCCGCCTTCAATCTGCTCGCGTCAGCAGCGGAGACGAACTCGTCCAACGACCTGCTCTCGCGCAGAAGCCCAATCGACTCCCAAGGGACACCACCGCCGCCGCCGCGAGTGCTGATTGCGGATACGCTGATGCTAGCCGTGGACGCGACGGCGAAATCGGAACGTAACGTAACGCCTGCGATCATGCCTCTAGTCGCAAACTGCCGATGAGCAAAAGAAAAAGCCCGAAGCGGTTGCTTCGGGCTGATCTTGTTCGTCCCTCGACAAGCTCGGGATGACATCCACAAGCTCGGGATGACATCCATAAGCTCGGGATGACGGGGGTTAGGCCTTGAGTTCGATGTCGACGCCGGCCGGCAAGTCGAGATGCATGAGGGCATCCATCGTCTTGGGCGACGCCTGGAGGATATCGATGAGACGCTTGTGCGTGCGCATTTCGAAGTGCTCGCGCGACTTCTTGTCGTTGTTCGTCGACCGCTGGACGCAGAACCGATTGATCTCGGTCGGCAGCGGGACGGGGCCGGACACGAACGCGCCCGTACGCTTCGCCGTCTCGACGATGCGCTCCGCGCTCTGGTCCAAAACTTTGTGATCGAACGCCTTCAAACGAATGCGAATCTTCTGCTTAGCCATCTCTATCTCTATCCTAAATTTTCAAAGAACTCAAAGCTGTTCGGGCCGTCCCTCGACAAGCTCGGGATGACACGGGACGAGGGGCAGTCTATCACGACTGCCCCCCGGTTGTCTATTGTTACTCGCTGACCGCCGTAACGACGCCTGCACCGACGGTGCGGCCGCCTTCACGGATGGCGAAGCGGAGGCCCGGTTCGCACGCGACCGGCGTGATGAGCTCGACATCCATCTTGATGTTGTCGCCCGGCATGACCATCTCGACGCCTTCGGGGAGCTTGATCGTGCCCGTCACGTCCGTCGTACGGAAGTAGAACTGGGGACGATAGTTCGCGAAGAACGGCGTGTGGCGGCCGCCCTCTTCTTTCGAGAGGACGTACACTTCGGCTTGGAACTTCTTGTGGGGCTTGATCGAACCCGGCTTGGCGAGCACTTGGCCGCGCTCGATGTCGTTACGCTCGACGCCGCGAAGCAGCACGCCAACGTTGTCGCCGGCGATACCCACATCGAGGAGCTTGCGGAACATTTCGATGCCCGTCACGACCGTCTTACGCGTCTCTTCTTGGAGACCGACGATCTCGACTTCTTCGCCGACTTTGACCTGACCGCGTTCCACACGGCCGGTTCCGACGGTACCACGACCCGTGATCGTGAACACGTCTTCGATCGGCATCAGGAACGGCTTGTCGACTTCGCGCTGCGGATCCGGGATGTACGCATCGACCGTGTCCATGAGCTTGAAGATCGGCTCGGCATCCGGGTCGCCCTTGCGGCCGCTCGAGTTGAGCGCCTTGAGGCCCGAACCGCGGATGATCGGCGTGTCGTCGCCGGGGAATTCGTACTGATCGAGCAGTTCGCGAATTTCCATTTCGACGAGCTCGAGGAGCTCTTCGTCGTCGACGAGATCGACTTTGTTGAGGAACACGACGATCTTCGGAACGCCGACTTGGCGCATGAGCAGAATGTGCTCGCGCGTCTGCGGCATCGGACCGTCGGTCGCAGCGACGACGAGGATCGCGCCGTCCATCTGCGCCGCACCGGTGATCATGTTCTTGATGTAGTCGGCGTGTCCGGGGCAGTCAACGTGCGCGTAGTGACGCTTGGCCGTCTCGTACTCCTGGTGCGAGATAGCAATCGTAATACCGCGCTCTTTTTCTTCGGGCGCGTTATCGATTTCATCGACGTTGCGCGCGGCCGCGAGACCTTCGGTCGCGAGGCAGTGCGTGATTGCCGCCGTCAACGTGGTCTTGCCGTGGTCGACGTGACCGGTCGTACCGATGTTCACGTGCGGCTTGTTGCGCTCAAATTTCGCCTTAGCCATGTCTGTTTTTGTTTTTCCTCGTCTAGTATCCGTCGATGAAATCTCGACGGCGTCGCTATGTTGTTTGAAGAACTCAGCTATGCCGCCGAGTGAGTTGCCCAACTACGAGTTAGGCGGGGGCACCTTTTTTGCCGGCCGATTTAGCGATAATCTCTTCCTCGACCATCTTCGGAGCCTTCTCGTAATGAGAGAACTCCATCGTGTACGTCGCGCGACCTTGCGTTGCGGAACGCATGTCGGTCGCATATCCGAACATTTCCGAAAGCGGGACGTTCGCCGTGATAACCTGCGCGCCGCCCGGCACTTCTTCCGTTGCCTGAATCATGCCGCGACGACGATTCAAGTCGCCGGTGATCGCGCCCATATAGTCTTTGGGTGTCGTCACTTCGACCTTCATGATCGGCTCGAGCAAGATCGGACCCGCCGCGCGATTGGCCTCTTTCCAGCCCATCGATGCAGCGATCTTAAACGCCATTTCCGACGAGTCGACGTCGTGGTACGAACCGTCGAATGCCGTCGCTTTGAAATCGAGAACCGGGAAGCCGGCGAGCACGCCGTTTGCCGCTGATTCTTCGATGCCTTGCTGAACGGCCTTCGCGTATTCTTTGGGAACCGCGCCGCCGACGATCTTCCATTCGAATTGGAAGCCCGAACCCGGTTCGAGGGGTTCGACACGAAGCCAGACGTCGCCGTACTGACCCTTACCGCCGGACTGACGAACAAATTTGCCCTGCTTCTCGACGGTCTTCGTGATCGCTTCTTTGTACGCGACCTGCGGCTTACCGACGTTCGCTTCGACTTTGAATTCGCGACGCAGACGGTCGACGATGATTTCCAAGTGAAGCTCGCCCATGCCGCCGATGATCGTCTGTTGCGTCTCTTCGTCGGTACGCATGCGGAACGTCGGATCTTCCTGAGCAAGACGCGCGAGGCCCTTGCCGAGTTGATCCTGATCCGCCTTCGACTTCGGCTCGATCGCCTGGAAGATGACGGGTTCCGGGAACGTGATCGACTCGAGCACGATCGGATTCTTTTCTTCGCACAGCGTGTCGCCGGTGCGCGTGTCGGTCAAGCCGACTGCCGCCGCGATGTCGCCTGCGCCGATCGAATCGATGTCCTCGCGATGGTTCGCGTGCATGCGAAGGATGCGGCCGATACGCTCTTTCTTGCCCGAACGTGAGTTGTATACGTACGAACCCTTGTTGAGCGTTCCGGAGTACACGCGGAAGTACGTCAAGTTGCCGTACGGATCGGTCGCGATCTTGAACGCGAGCGCGCTAAACGGTTCGGCGTCGTCCGGCTTGCGGATGAGTTCCGCACCGTCTTCGTCCGTACCGATAATCGGCTTCGCATCGAGCGGCGACGGCAGATACTCAACGATCGCGTCGAGCAACGGCTGCACGCCTTTGTTCTTGAACGCCGAGCCGCAGAGCATCGGAAGCACGGTGCCGGCGATCGTCGCTTTACGCAACGCCGCCTTCATGCGCTCAACCGGCAGCTCGTCGCCGTTGAAGAACATCTCTAGCAACTCGTCGTCTTGTTCGGCGATCGCCTCGACAAGTTCTTGACGCCACTTCTCACAGAGCGCCTTGAGCTCGCCGTCCGCGTCCGTGACCGGAACCTGGTCCATCGTCGAACCGAGGTCGTCGGTGTAGACGATCTTCTTCATGGTGAAGAGATCGACGACGCCTTTGAAGTTGTCCTCAGCACCGATCGGCACTTGGACCGGAACGGCGCGCGCGCCCAAACGCTCGCGGATCTTGTCCACGACGTTGAAGAAGTCGGCGCCCATGCGGTCCATCTTGTTCACGAAGATGATGCGCGGGACTTTGTACTTGTTGGCCTGACGCCACACCGTCTCGGACTGGGGCTGCACCGCAGCGACCGAGTCGAAGAGGGCCACGAGTCCGTCGAGGACGCGGAGCGAACGCTCGACCTCAACCGTGAAGTCCACGTGGCCAGGCGTATCGATAATATTGATCCGGTGCTCGCGCCACGTCGCCGCGGTCGCGGCCGAGGTGATCGTGATGCCGCGCTCTTGCTCCTGGACCATCCAGTCCATGGTAGCGGCGCCGTCATGCACTTCACCGATCTTGTGGACGCGTCCGGTGTAGAACAGGATGCGTTCGGTGCACGTCGTCTTACCGGCATCGATGTGAGCAGCGATGCCGATATTACGCGTCTTCTCGAGGGAGAATTCTCTGGTTGCCAACTTAATAAATCTCTGGAGTCAAATTACCAACGGTAGTGAGCGAAAGCCTTATTGGCTTCAGCCATCTTGTGCGTATCTTCGCGCTTCTTGATCGTCGCGCCGGTGTTGTTCGACGCGTCCATCAGCTCGCCGGCGAGCTTCTCTTCAAAGGAGCGGCCGCCGCGAGCGCGCGCATAGGCGATCAGCCAGCGCATCGCCATCGCCTGACGACGATCCGGACGGACTTCCATCGGCACCTGGTACGTCGCACCACCAACGCGGCGCGGACGCACTTCGACCAGCGGCATCGCGTTCGAAAGCGCCTGCTGGAAAACTTCGTACGGATCGCGGCCGGTCTTCGACGCGATGATGTCGAGAGCGCCGTACGTGACCTGTTCGGCCGTCGACTTCTTCCCGTCGAGCATCACCTTGTTAATGAAGCGGGCGAGGATCTTTGAGTTGTACTTGCCGTCGGGCAGAATCTGCCGCTTGGGAGCCGGACCTTTACGTGGCATCTGTTCCTATAGTTCCTTACTTCTTCTGAACGCGCTTGGCGCCATACTTCGAGCGGCCTTGCTTACGATTTGCAGTGCCGGCCGTATCGAGCGTTCCGCGGATGATGTGATAGCGGACGCCGGGGAGATCCTTGACACGGCCGCCGCGCACGAGCACAACGGAGTGCTCTTGCAGGTTGTGGCCGATGCCGGGAATGTACGCCGTGACCTCTTCACCATTGGTCAAGCGGACGCGGGCGACTTTGCGGAGTGCCGAGTTCGGCTTCTTCGGAGTCACGGTCTTCACTTGCGTGCACACACCGCGACGCTGCGGGTTGCCCTTGACTTCGAACGAACGGGTCGGAAGATCCGGATGACCCGGCTTCGGCCCCGTGAGGATCACGCGGAACGCGCGGGTTTTGACCTTCTTCTCCGTCTTCGCCCGGCCCTTACGGACCAGCTGGTTAATAGTAGGCAAACTAGGCTCCCAAATCTCTGCTTTTACAACACACACAAAGTCGGCCGCACCGACGGGTGGGCCTGAACTACGGCAGTATAGCAGGGAGGATGGGACGCGTCAATGCGAGTTTTGGCCGCCGGCCGGGGCCATGGAATCCGAGAGCATCGTCAGATGCACGTTCATGTCCGACTGGCTTCCCGAGCGCACCGCACGCATGTCGAGTACGATTGATTCCGGCACGGAGCGGGCGGCATTATAGACGATGCTGCCGTCCGTGGTCGACTGGTAGGCGCCCGTTCGCTCGAGCCGGTGCACGTCCAGCGTGACGTCGTCGCCGGCCTTCTTCTTGACGGTGTAATCGTTCTCGATCGTCATATTGGCCGGAATCACCTTGGGTTCGATCTGAAAGCGACCGTCGGCACCGACCCGCGACGGGTCGTAGAAAAAGCGGCCGAAGTAGGCCAGGAGGACCCGCTCCGCACTTGTGATCGTGAGATTCTGATCGCAAACCACGTCTTGGGTTGCCCCATAGACGGCGCAGCGCACGGTCTGCATGGGGCGCAGAGCGCGGTCGACGGTCTGCGTGACGTCGACGACGAGACCGCCGTCGGTCGTTGCTTCGACGACGTCGGCGCGAACGGTGCCGGTCGAGCCCGCGGTCCCGATGCTTCCATCCTCACTGACCGCACCGCCTTGTCCCGTGCTGACCGAGCCTGCGAAGCCTTGCGATTCGACACTGTAACGGTAGACGACGGTCCTAATCGGCCCAGCGGCCGACGCGGGGAGCGCCAAAGCGATCCCGAGCGCTATCGCGATGCCCGGCGACAGGACGCCGCGCACCAACGCCGACGTAAAAACTCGTTTGGTCATATCACCCCACCGCCGCATTATCCGCGCGTTTCCGCAAGCGCCGCGTCGATCTCTTCTTTGGTGTAGCCGCGGTGACGAAGGGTCTCGATGAAATGCTTGACCGCGTCGGCGAGTGCGTGAATACGCGCGCGATTGTCGGCCGCGGGCGTCTTGGCGGCGACGCGCGTTCCGCGGCGCCCCTCGCTGATCAGCCAACCCGCTTGCGCTAGATCCGCGTAGGCGCGTGCGACCGTGTTCGGCGCGACGCCGAGGTCGCCGGCGAGTTGCCTCACGGTGGGTAGCGATGCGTCCGGCGAAAGGTCGCCGCGCTCGATGGCCGCGCGGATTTGCTCGAATATCTGCTGATATGGTGCCGTTTCCAAATCGGGATCGACGGCGATCAGCGCGCTTTGCGTCATTTACGCACTCGTCGTTTTTGCTCGCATGCGCCCCAGCACGTACACCGTCAGCGCCCAGACGACAAACGATACGAAGAGTATCGACGATGCGGTATTGAGTGCAGGGAGAATAGCGCCGTCGATGTTGAGCGACGGCGAACTCATTGCAATGAACACGTAGCTTGCGCCATAGGCTAGGGTCAACAAGCCCGTCACTCGGCTCCATCTCAACCGATTATCGACAAACACTTCGATCTCGGGGTCGTCGCCGGCAAGCAACGCCGCCATCTGCGACGTCCGAGCAGCCACGACCGCAATTGCCAGACACGCGCATGCGACGAGCGCACCCGAATAGCGTGCGCTCGAATCGAACCAACTAATCGCGAGCGGCAACAACGCGGCGATCAGCGCTCCTAAAAAACATAGAGGCGGGGCCGCGGAATAGACTGTGCGCGGCGTGAGCGAGGCGGCGCGCCGCACGCTTCGATTGCGCATACTGAGGTAGAGGTGCGACATTACGACCGCGAGCGCCGCGCAAAAGAGCGCGTAGCCGACGACCGGCGCCAGTACCCGCACGAGCACGAGCGCGCCGACGAGCATGGAGAAACAGCCGGTTAGGCGCCAACCCAGCGTGCGATCGCCTTCGATCTCATTGCGGCGATCGAGTACGGCCGAGAAGCGATCTTTGAGTTGCGGGTCGCGCAATTCAAATTGAAAGAATCGACGGCACGAACTCAGCGCGCGCCCGCGCAGCGCGATGACGACGCCGGCGAC
>DASSZO010000191.1:0-36233 GCA_035702815.1 Candidatus Aquilonibacter sp.
AATCGTCCGCCGCTGGGAGCATCAACCGGAGAGCCTCGAACGAAATTCCGGCGCGCTTTTATACGCGATCCTCGACACGCTCGTCGATGGCTATTGGCCGGCGGCCGAGACCCTCGAGGAACGGGTCGGCGACCTAGAGACGTCGTTGTTCGAAGAGGGCGTGCGAACGCGCGCCGCACTCATCGAGATCTTCGATATGAAGAAGACGATCCACCATTTCCGGCGCGCGGTTTTACCGATGCGCGAAATTCTCATCGCGGTACAGCGCAACGATCTCGGCATCTTGCAAGCGCCCGAGCTGCCCTACTTCCGGGACATCTACGATCACGCAACCCGGGTCAACGAAGAGATCGATTCCGCCCGCGACCTCGTCAACAGCGCCCTGGAGATCCATCTCGGCCTGACCGCAAACCAGCAGAACGAAGTCTCCAAACAGCTCACCATCATCGCGACGATCTTTCTGCCGCTCACCTATCTCACCGGCTTCTTCGGGCAGAACTTCGGCTGGCTCGTCAACGATATCACCGGGCGCCGCGCGTTCGTGATCTACGGCCTTGGGTTGGAACTGCTGGCCCTTGTGCTGTTACTGGCCTATTTCAAACGCAAGCGCTGGTTCTAACCGCCCTGAATCACGACCCGGCGCGACGCCGCGCGCCACACAAACGTCGATAGCCCGGCAAAGAGCGCAAGCCACATCGCCTGCACCCCAAGATACGTCGCCCACTGCGACCGAGGAATGATCCCGACGTAGATGAGCAACGGCGTCGAATAAATCGCCGCAAACGGCAGCGCAAACACCAACCGCCCGATCAACCCCGGAAAGAACGTCAGCGGAATGATCTGCCCCGAAAGCAGATCCGAAGCCCACCGCACCACCAACTGCACCGCAAACGTCTCGAGCGTCCAAAACGCAATCGAATTCATCAAAAAATTGAGGAAAAAGTTCACGCCGTAACCCAGTAAAAATGAAAGCGCGAAGACCGAAAACGTTGCCGGCCCAGGCACGTCGATATGAACGAGCAACAGCGCAAACAGCAACGACGGAATCACGAGCACCGCATGAAGCACCGTCTGCCCAATCCCGTCGGAGAAGAAGTACAATGGGACGCTAATCGGTTTCATCAAATCCGTCGCAATCGTCCCTTCGCGAATCTTCTCCCGGATCAACCGAGTCCCATCAACTTCGAGAATCAACGACATCAACAACGCAACGGTCGCATACGTAATCATCGAGTGCAGCGGAAGATTCATCGGCGCCGCATTCTGCACGTACAATGCGGTCCACAACGACCGAAGCAAGTACACCCGCAACACGAGCGACCCGACCTCGGTCAAAACCTCCATCCGATAAGTCGCCTCGCGCGCAAACGCCTTTTTCGCAAACTCGACATACGGCTCCAACGCTAACCCCATGCCTCGCCCCGCTCTCACCACCAAGAAAAAACCGAAGCGTTGAGCTCTGGGAAATGAGAGCGCGTCCTTTCGAAGGGGCGTCTGAGCGAGGAGCGGAGCCAGGATGGCGGGAGCGACGAGTCAGCGAGTAGCATTTTTCCACGATGGAAAAATGCGGGCGTCCCCGAGAAAGGATGCGTTCTCATTTCCCAGAGCTCAACGCTTCGGTTTTTTCTGCAACGCCTCACGCCGCCGCGCTTCCATCTCTTGGAGTTCCAGCATCATTACGTCGACAACCGTGTCCGCTTCAACCGGCGCCTTGAGTTCGTCCGTCTCGCGGCGACGTGCGTTCGGGGCGACGTTCTCGTGCGCGTCGAGTTGCTGATCACGCGCGTGGAGTTTGCGAAGGAACGCCGAGTACGTTTGCGCGGCTTTCGCGTTCGAGTCCGGGCCTTGTTCGATGTTGAAGACCGACTCGTTGAAGTCGCCTTTGGGTTCTTTTACGCTGTTCGGCGCGACCCGGCTGTTCGACTGAACGGTGACGCCGTTGTAGATGCGGGCGCCGCTGCCGATCGCTGCGCCCTTCTGAATCGTTGCACCCGAAATAAATGCATGTGCGCCGATCGTGCAGCGGTCGCCGATCGACGTTGGGAACTGCAGGGCGCTTCCGCCGCTGCTTTTGATGACCGCGTTCTCCATGACGACGCAGTCGGCGCCGATCGCAATCGGCGCGCCTTCGGCAGCGATCACGGCGCCGTGCAGGATTGCCGTGTTGGCTCCGATCGTGACGTCGCCGCTGACTGTAGCCGACGGTGCGACGTAGGCGGTCGAGTGGATTTTCGGTTTCTTTCCGGCGCTCGATAGAATCATGAGACGGTCTCCTCTGCGCGATGGCCGTATCCTTCGACGTAGATGCGGCGGATGATCGATTCCAGGTCGGGTTCCTCGAGGGTGACGTCTTCGAGGCGATAACGTTCGCTTGCTTCGCGAATCAGCAGATCGGCGCGTTCGCGATTGCGATCGAAACGGAACCGCGCGACGACGCCTTCGGACGCCTCAAGTTCCGCGCCCGGCAGTGACGGCGATTCGACCGGCTGCTCGAAGCGGAGCACGAGCCGGCGGTACCGGCCGTACTCGTTCTTGATGCGCTCGACGTCGCCGTCGTAGATGATCGTCCCATGGTCGATGAGGACGATGCGGCGGCAGAGACGCTCGACGTCGGCGAGGTCGTGCGTGGTCAAGATGATCGTCGTGCCGCGCTCGCCGTTGACGCGGGCGATGAATTCTCGAATCGCCTCCTTCGCAACGACGTCCAGACCGATGGTCGGCTCGTCGAGATAGACGATCTTCGGGTCATGCAGCATCGCCGCTGCGAAGTCGCCGCGCATGCGCTGTCCGAGCGAGAGTTGACGAACCGGCGTCCGCAAGAACTCTTCCATCTGCAAGATGGCGATGAACTCATCGAGGTTTCGCTTGTAGAGGTCGTGCGGAATGCCGTAGATCGCGCGAAGCAATTCGAACGATTCGATAAGCGGCAGATCCCAATAGAGTTGGCTGCGCTGGCCGAACACGACGCCGATATTGCGCGCGTTCTCCTTGCGGCGTTCGTACGGTACGATGCCCGCGACTTCGATCGATCCGGAGGTGGGAACCAGGATACCGGTCAGCATCTTGATCGTCGTGGATTTGCCCGCCCCGTTGGGGCCGATGTAGCCCACCAGCTCCCCGGCTTCGAGCGACATTGAGACGCCATCGACCGCAACGCGTTCTTCGTACTCACGAGAAAAGAGCGTCTGGATCGCGCCGAGTGCGCCCGGTTTGCGGCGGACGCTGCGGAAGACTTTTCGCACGTCGCGGGTCTCGATGATGGGCATCGCGTACCTCATTCGTCGTGATCGTCACGATCTCCAACCAGTATGGATCCGGAGCCGTCGCCATCGCCGCGCGCGCGGCGGCCGCGCTCGACTATACGCTCGTTGACCGCCAATTGCCGATCGTCGTTGCAAAACGCCTGGGGATCAGCCGCGAAACGGCGCGGGAAGCCGAGGATACGGGACGATCGCTTGGGGCGCGGCTGCTCTCGAGCCTCGAGATGGCGACGCCGGAGGTCGCCCCGGTCAATTTTGCCCAGAGCTTCGATGAGACGATGTTGCGCGAAGTGCAGCGTGCCGTGCGCGACTACGCAGCGCGCGGAAATGCGGTAATCGTGGGTCGCGCGGCCGGCATCATCCTCGGGCGTCGTGACGACGTCATTCGGATATACATGCATGCGCCGCGCGAGTGGCGCATCGAGCGCATCGTGACGGAATTCGGCCTGCAACCCAAGGATGCGGCCGCGGAGATCGATCGGGTCGATCGCGCGCGCCGCGCGTATCTGCGCGATTGGTATCGGGTCGATTTCGGATCGCCGGAGGTTGCGGATCTGGCGATCGATACCTCATCGTTCGGAGAAGAAGCGAGCGCCTCACTCATCGTCGCGGCGGTACATGCGCGGCGGTAAGATCCTCGCGCCTCTGGCCTTTCGCGATTTCCGATTGCTGTGGATCGGGCTCATGATCTCGAACCTCGGCACCTGGATGCAATTCACCGCGATGGGCTTTTTCGTTTCCCAACTCGCCGGTTCGCCGCATCGCGCGGCGCTCTATTTGGGCATTCTCGGCGGCGCACGGGCGGTGCCGGTCTTGCTGTTGTCGCCGCTCGCCGGCGTTGCGGCCGACACGCAGCCGCGGCGGCGCGTGCTCATCGCGACGAACGTGACGATGTCGCTTGCGGCGTTGGCGCTTGCGGTGCTGGCGAGCACGCATCGCTTGAGCATGATCGGTCTCGTCGTTATCTCCGCCGTCAACGCGTCGGCCAATGCGTTCGACTCGCCGGTTCGTCAGAGCTGGACGCCGCATCTGGTCGATCGCCCGTTGATCGGCAACGCGATCGGTCTCACGTCGGTCGCGTTTAACGCGCCCGCGGTCATCGGACCGGCGCTCGCGGGCCTGCTGATCGTTTGGGTCGGCGTTGCGGGCGCGTTCTATATCAATGCGATTGCCACGCTGGCCGTCGTCGTTGCGATTCTGATGATGGCGCCGTCTCCGCCGCCGGCGGCACAGCGCGAGCCGATCTTCGCGTCGATCGCAACGGGCATTCGGTTTCTCGCGCAGCACCCGATCCTGCGGTGGATCATCCTCGTCTTCTTCGTTTCCGCAATTCTCGTGCGTCCGTACAGCCAGCTGATCCCGGCGTTCATCGTCAATACGCTCGGCGGCGATGCGCGCGCGCTTGGATGGGCAGTGGCCGCGGTCGGCATCGGTGGATTCGGCGGAGCGCTCGTGACCGCGGCGTTTGCCGGACGAGAACGCCGCTCGACGCAGTGGGTTCTAGCCGGCGCGCTGATGTCGGCGGGTGTGTGCGGGCTTGGATTTCTCTGGAGTATCGCCGGCTCGATCCCGGTATTCTTCGCCATCGGCTTGGGAACGCTCGCGTTTCTCGGCGCGTCCAATACGTTGATCCAAACGCTTTCCCCCGATGACGTTCGCGGCCGCGCGGTTTCGGTGTATACGATGATCGCCGTCGGCGTCGTCCCGGGCGGATCGCTCGTGCTCGGTGCGATCGCCTCGCTCGTCGGTCTGCATCTGACCTTCGCAATCGCAGGCGGCCTCAGCTTGCTCTTCGTCGTCTTCGCGTACGCCGCGAATCGCATTATCCGGACCGTTTAGCAAAAAAAAAGCGAGCCGCATGTGCGACTCGCATAAAAAAAGCCGGACAGCGTTATGCTGCGGCTTTCTTCCGGCGGGTGGTCTTACGACGGGTGGTTTTACGCGTCGTAGCTTTGCGCGTCGCTTTGCGAGCGCCGGCTTTACGCGTGGTCTTGCGGCGTCCAGCGGCCTTTTTGCGCGTCGTCTTTTTGCGGCCGGTAGCCTTTTTACGGCCTGCAGCCTTCTTGCGGCCAGTGGCCTTCTTACGACCGCCGGCGGCTTTCTTGCGCGTGCTCTTGCGACGCGTCGTCGCCTTCTTGCGAGTGGTCTTGCGTGCCGCCGCCTTACGGCGCGGAGCAGCTTTTCGTGCAGCCGGCTTCGCCGCTGCTTTCTTCTTACGTTTGACTGCCATGTGCGTGGAGTCGTCCTTTCTCTGGCCGAGAATCGACCAGGGTTGTTGACTTCGTTATACACAATATCGTCCACAAATGCAAATCTTGGTTCATGACGACGTCCGCATCGACGCGCGCATCGACGGCTCGTCGCGCGATACGGTGCTGTTGATTCACGGTTTTCCGCTGTCAAAAGAAATTTGGGAGGCGCAGATTCCGGTGCTCGCGCGAGCGCATCGCGTGATCGCCGTCGATCTTCGCGGGATGGGATCGTCGAGCGTTCCGCCGGGACCGTATTTGATGGAAGCGCTCGCGGGCGACGTTGCGGCGGTGTTGGATCATCTCGGCGTCGAGCGCGTCGCAATGGTCGGACACTCGCTCGGCGGATACGTCGCGCTCGCGTTCGCGCGGATGTACGGCGAGCGCATCGCAACGCTCGCACTCGTGTGCAGTCGCATCGCCGCGGACTCGGACGCGCGACGCGAAGCGCGCTTTGAAACGGCGCGTCAACTCGACGCGCGCGGCATCGATGCCGCGTTCGTCGAGCAATCGATCGAGGGCGCGTTTCTCGCGGAAAACCGCGAAAAAATGAGCGAAGCGGTCGAAAAAGCCCGGAAAATAATCGAGAAATCGAACGCGCGGGGCCTGGCCTCAATGCTGCGCGGGATGGCGCTGCGCGACGGCGCCGAGGACATCGCGCCCGAGCTGAACATGCCGGTGCTGGTCGTTGCCGGACGACGCGATCCGGTCGTTCCGCTCGCGGAGTCGGAAGCGGCAACGGCCGCCTTTCCGGGCGGCCGCTTGGTTGTCTTGGATCGGACCGGGCACCTCCCGATGCTGGAGGAGCCGGACCGCCTCGCCGAGGTCTTGGCCGAGTTTATAGCCGGCTGACCGGCACCCGTGTACGCGCCCGGCGGATCATCTTATAGAGGAAGAGACCGCCGAGGATGACCCCCGCGATGACGGCGGCGACGAGCACGACCTTGAGGACGAGCGCCGCCAGGAACAGGGCGATGATCGCGACGGCGACGATTGCCGTCAGGCGGAGGAACGTAGCCAGCAGGGGGTTCATGGCGACCTTTCGTCAGTGGGGATTACGATAGAATCTACCGATAAGAGAAGTGGAGGTTTCAAGCGAGATGGATCTGCAAAGCATTGCGAGCGGCCTCGCCGCCGCGAGCGTTAGTCAAGGGGTCGACATCGGCGTGCTCAAAGCCGTGCAAGGCCTCGATCAGGCGCAGTCGTCGATCTTGCTTGCCTCGATCGGCATCGGAGCCAACGTCAACACATTCGCATAACCGGAATCGCTCGAAAGAGTCTTCTCTCGTGGGGTCGAACGTTCGTTCGGCCCCATGTCTGTTTTCGAGGCGCTCCATCCCGACGTTGCGGCGTGGTGTCGCGAGCATCTCGTCGATCCAACGCCTCCGCAGCGCGATGCGCTCGGGCCCGGGATCGAACGCCGTAACCTCCTCATCTGCTCGCCGACCGGAACGGGAAAGACGCTTGCCGCTTTTCTCCCGGTGATCTCGCGTCTTGCGGCGGCGCGCGACCGTGACGAGCTCTTTGCCAAGACCTACGCGCTCTACATTTCACCGCTACGGGCCCTGGGGTATGACGTCGAACACAACCTCCGGCGCCCGATGCGCGAGATGCAGTTGCTCGAACGCCCGAACACCGAGCGCGCGAAGCTGCGGCGCGGGCGCATACGCGAGCGCTTCGTTCGCACCGGCGTCCGCACCAGCGACACGCCTCAAGCGGAGCGGCGGCTCATGCTGTCGCGGCCGCCGCACATCTTGGTCACCACGCCCGAGTCGCTCGCGGTGATGCTGGCGATGGACAGCTATCGCAAAACCCTGCGGGCGATCGAAACGGTCGTGATCGACGAAGTGCACGCGTTGGCAGGAAACAAACGCGGCTCGCAGCTCTCGCTGCTCCTCGAATCGCTCGAAGAGTTAGCCGAAAAACCGTTCAACCGGGTCGGGCTTTCGGCGACGGTCGCTCCCCTCGATCGGGTCGCGTCATTCGTTGCCGGAAGCGACCGCGCGTGCGACGTGATCGACCATCGCGGCTTGCGTTCGATTCGCATCGACGTGACCGCGCCGTTCGGCGGCGCAATGGCGCCGCTCGAAACGATCGCGCAAACCGCGGTCAAACTCTCCGACGACGTGCGAACCACGCTTGTGTTCACGAACGTTCGCAGTCAGGCCGAGCGCGTAGCCCACCTGATGACCGACGCGGCCAGCGAAGAGCGCGGCGTCGAGGAAATCGAAGGCGAAGCGCCCCGCCGCGATTACGACCTCTCGAAGATCGGCGTCCATCATTCCGCACTCGAGCGCAGCGTACGGCATCGGGTCGAAGCGGCACTTCGCGCGGGCACGCTGCACACCGTCGTCTGCAGTTCGAGCCTCGAGTTGGGCGTCGACATCGGATTCATCGATCGCGTGCTCATCGTCGGCGGCGCCCGCGGCATGACGCCGACGCTCCAACGGATCGGGCGCGCGGGCCATCGTCCCGACGCGATCGCACAGGGCATCATCATCGCGCAAGACCGCGACGACATCGTCGAAGCGGCGGCGACTAAACGCTGCATCGCCGACGGCATCATCGATGAGGTCGCCATTCCCGAAGCACCGCTCGACGTGCTCGCGCAATGGATGGTCGGCAGCGTCTGCTACGACAAGCGCATCGCGATCGACGACGTCCTTGCAATTGCGCGGCGGGCATTCCCATACCGCGACCTGGGGCGCGACGATCTCGTCCGATGCGCGCAGTATCTCTCGGGCGGCGGCGTCGGCAGCGATGAAGCGCACGTGCGGCGCTTAGGCTTCGACGGTGACGCCATCTTTGGACTGGGACGCGACGTTTGCGCGGCCTTCTTCGAAAACGTCGGAACGATTCCCGACGAGCAGCACGTGATGGTGCGCGTGCACGGTCAAGATATCGGGCGGGTGGAAGAAGGCTTTGTCAACGAGCTCAAAGAGGGCGACGTGTTCGTGCTCAACGGCCGTACGCTTCGAGTCAAAGAACTTTCGGCGACGAGCGTTTCGGCAGAACCGTTCGCGGGCCGCCCCACCGTTCCGCAGTGGAGCTCGCACATGAAAGGCGTGCCGCTGGCGCTCGCGCGTGAGATCGCGCATCTGCGCGTCGGCGTGGCGGAGCGATTGCGCCGTCGCGATGCGGCGGGCGCGCTCGAGTTTTTGCGGGCGCGGTACGCGCTCGAAGGACCCGAGGCGGCGCATGTGGTGCGTTATATCGCCCAACAGCAAGCGCTCTCCGCCGTTCCCGATCAGGGGCGGCCGGTAATCGAAATCTACCGCATGGACAACCGCCAGACGGCGGTGTTCCACACCTGCGCGGGAAGGCGGGTCAACGAGACGTTGGCGCGCATCGTCGGTGCACGCGTGCACCGGCTCGCCCGCGCGAATTCGCAAATCACAACCGACGACAACGGATTCCTCGTGACGCTTGCGCAGGGTAAGCAGCTGCCCGATGCGATGTGGGCGCAGATGCTCCGCGTCGATCACTTCGATCGCGATCTGCTCGAGGGGCTTCGCAGCTCGCACTTGCTGCGCAACTATTTTCGCTACGTCGCAAACACGGGATTGTTGGTCCTGCGGCGCGCCGGCGGGCGCAGTCTGCGTCGCGGATCGCAGAGTTGGAACAGCCAAAAAATCTTCGACCGGGTCTTTCGCAGCGACCGTTCCTTTCCGCTGCTTCGCGAAACGATTCGAGTCGTGACGCGCGATCTGCTGGACGCGCCCGCGGCGCAATCGTACCTCGAATCGATCGTGGAAGAGCCGCGCGTACTCCATCCGGTTGCGGCGTCGCCGTTCACGTTCGGAATCATCACGTCGTCCTTCGGCGACACCGTCGTGCTGGACGATCGCGCGAGCATGGTCGAAGCGCTGCACGACCGGGTGCTGTCGCTCTTGGGCGAACGCGCCGCGCAGGGCGAGGATCTCGCCGACGAACCGTCGCTGGCGTTACGGTGGGAAGCGTGATGGGCGCGCAGCCGGCAGCCGAGATCTTTGAGTTGAGGCCCGGCGTCTTCGCGCTTCCGGGCGGTTTTCTTTGGCTTGCGCGGTCGCAAACGCTGGTGGCTGCCGACGCGCATCTCGCGTACGAGGATGTGATCGGCGGAGCGTTACCGCTGTGGAGTACGGCCGAGAGCGCGCACGCCTTGTTGTTGGCGGCGCGACGGGTGGGCGCGCGAGAAATCGTCCTGCTCGGCGACATCATTCACGGCAGTCGAATGAGCGACGGCGCGGCGAGCGCGGTCGGCTCGGCGCTTGCGCTCTTGCGCGCGGAAGCGATCGTGACGCTGGTGGCGGGAAATCACGAGGGACGTACGCGCGGCGCCGCGATTCTGGGGGAGACCGAAGAAGCGATCGAGCGCGACGGGTGGATCCTCATTCATGGCGACGAACCGGTCGCGGCGCCGCGCTGCATCGTCGGCCATCTGCATCCGAGCCTTGCGCTCGGCGGCGGCGCGCACGTTCCCGTGTTTCTGGCGGCGTCGCATCTGATCGTCGTTCCGGCCTTAACGCCGTACTCGAACGGGCTCAACGTCCTGGGTTCGGAGTGTTCGAACGCGCTGCGCGGCTTCGGCGAGGTCACGGGATTCCAAGTGGTCGCCTCGACCGACGATCGCGTCTTTCCGTTCGGCGCGCTCGCGCAGCTGCGGCAGACGCTGCATCATGCCGCAATCAAACGCGCGCCGCCGCACGTCCGGCGGCGACGTTTGCGCGGCGACTCAGCGTCCTAGCCGCTGCAGCGCCGCATACGCGACGGCAATCGAGGGAACGGCGCCGATGCGGCCGTGCTCGAGTGCTTCGCGGAAGGCATCGACGGAGATGAGCTCCCATTCGACGTCTTCACCTTCGTCGAGATCTTGTTCGTGCGTTCGCTGCGCGTCGTAGGCAATGTACGCATGCATCATGGAATTCGATCGAACCGGATCGGACGGCGCGGTGAGAAGCAGTTCCCATCGCGATGCGGTAAAGCCGGTTTCTTCGATCAGTTCGCGTTTCGCGCAGTCGAGATGATGTTCGTCGTCGTCGATCGTACCGGCCGGCAGTTCCAGCGTCACGGCATCGAGGCCGTACCGGTACTGGTGAACGACGACGACGCGATCGTCGCGCGTCAGCGCGAACACGATAACGAAGCCGTTCGACTCCCTAACATAGTAGTCGCTGACGCGGTCGCCGTCCGGAAGGACGATTTCATCTTTGCGCAACCGCAGGTGCGGGGATTCCACGACGTACGTGCGCGATCGCACCTGCCAGTTCGGTTTTTCCACAACCGCGTTCTTACCCCACGAAGCGTTTCGCGCCCCCCTCACGAATGAAGCGCCCGTGGTAGAGAAGATTCTGGTTGCCGGCGGCGGCGCGATGGGAAGCGGAATTGCCTTCGTTGCGGCACGCGCGGGCTACGCGGTCGACGTGATCGAACCGGAGGCCGGTGCTCGCGAGCGGGCACGCGCGCGCTGGGCGAAGGATGCGCAGCGGGCGGACGATCCGTCGATCCTCGACCGGCTTACGTTCCTGGACGAGGCACCGGCCGCCGCAGATGCCGTGCTCGCGATCGAAGCCGTACCCGAACGCTACGAGATCAAGCAAGACATTCTGCGCAAGCTCGAGCGCGCGCTGCCGGCGAGCGCGGTACTCGCGACGAACACGTCGTCGCTCTCGGTTGCCGAACTTGCCGATTGCGTCACGCATCCCGAACGCGTCGTCGGATTGCATTTCTTCAATCCGCCGGTCGCGATGAAGCTGGTCGAAATCGTGGCGACCGACCGTACCTCGGAACCGGTGCTCGCCGCGGCGCGCGCGTTCGTCGAGCGGATCGGCAAGACCGGCGTCGACGCGGCGGATACGCCCGGATTCATCGTGAACCGCGTCGCCCGGCCGTTCTACCTCCAATCGATGCGCGCGCTCGATCTCGGCGTCGCAAGCGCGCCGGAACTCGATGCGCTCGCGCGCGCCGCCGGTTTTCGCATGGGTCCGTTCGAGTTGATGGATCTGATCGGCATCGACGTCAATTATGCAACGAGCGTTTCCGTCTACGAACGATTGCAGGCAGAACGCTTGACGCCGATCGAGATGCAGCGCGAGATGGTCGCCGAGGGACGGCTCGGGCGGAAGACCGGCGCCGGCTTCTATGACTACGCGCACGGTGAACCCGAGCGCATTGACGCAGGCGTCGAGCCCGCAGCCGATGACGAGACGAACGTTGAAGAACTGGTCTGCGTCATCGGGTACGGCCCGCTGACCGATCATCTCACCGAGTTGCTGCAGGCGCGTTTTGCGAACCTGGTCGCGCTCCCAAACGATGAAATGCTCGACGAAATTCCGGTCGACGCCACGCTCGTCGTCGATTGCGGCGACGGTGAGAACGATCGCGGCGCGATCTTGGCGTCGCTCGATTCGCTCCTGGGTCCCGATACGATGATCTTCGCAGATGCGTACGCAACCGACATCGGCGCCGCGGCGTCCCGCATGCGTCACCCCGAGCGGCTCGTCGGCTACGGCGTGCTTGGTGCGCTTGAGAATCAACGTGCGGTTGAAATCGTCGACAGCGACATCGTCTCCGACGATGCGCTCGCGCTTGCGGCCGAACTCTTCGAGTCGATCGGCAAAGGCGTCGTGTTGGTCGAAGACGTTCCGGGACTCTACCTGGGGCGCGTCGTCGGTTCCATCGTCAACGAAGCGGTGATCGCAGTTGCGCAGGACGTCGCAACCGCCGACGATATCGACGTCGCCATGCGTTTAGGCGTGAACTATCCGCAAGGTCCGATTGCGTGGGGACGCGAGATCGGCGGCCGCCGGCTGTCGCGCATCCTGCGGCGCATCGCGCAGAGCGAAGGCGAGGCGTACGGTCCGCATCGCGCGTTGTGGGTCTTGGACGTCCATCAAGAAGAAGGAGAACTCGCCGATGCAGGGGCGTGAGGTTTGGGTCGTGGATGCCGTGCGGACGCCGATCGGGCGTTTCGGCGGAGCGCTTGCCGCATATCGCCCCGATGACTTAGCCGCCATCGCAATTCGCGCGGTCGTCGACCGGGCGCGGGTGCCGTACGATCGGATCGACGACGTCTATTTCGGCGCTGCAAATCAAAGCGGCGAAGATAATCGGAACGTTGCGCGGATGGCCGCACTGCTTGCCGGACTGCCCGTGAGCGTTGCGGGCGTGACGATGAACCGCCTGTGCGGTTCGAGTCTGCAGGCGATCAACTCGGCGAGCCATGCGATTGCGACGGGTGACGCCGACGTCATCGTTGCCGGGGGAGTCGAGTCGATGACGCGTGCTCCGTACGTCATGCTCAAGAGCGAGAAACCGTTCGGGCGCGCTCAGCAGCTTTTCGATACGGTTCTGGGTTGGCGCATGGTGAACCCGAAGATGCCCAAAGCGTGGACGATTGCGCTCGGAGAAACGGCGGAGAAGGTTGCGCGCGAGTACGGCATTTCACGCGACGAACAAGACCGGTTTGCGCACCAGTCGCAAATCAAGGCGAAGGCCGCGATCGAGGCCGATCGATTCGCGGACGAGCTCGTTGCCGTCGATGCGGTGACGCGCGACGAACATCCCCGTCCCGACACCACGATCGAAGCCCTTGCGAAGCTCAAGCCGTCCTTTACGGCGGACGGGACCGTGACGGCGGGAAACTCCTCCGGCATCAACGACGGTGCGTCGGCGTTAGTTCTTGTGGCGGCGGAGGTCGCAAAGGAATTGCAGCTTGCACCGATCGCGCGGGTCGTCGCCACGGCAAGCGCGGGCGTCCCGCCCGACGTCATGGGCCTCGGGCCGATTCCCGCGACCCGGCGCGCGCTCAAGCAAAGCGGACTGCGCGTCGAGGACCTCGACCTCATCGAACTCAACGAAGCGTTTGCGGCGCAAGCGTTGGCATGCATGCGCGACCTGGATTTTGATGAAGCAAAGACGAACGTCAATGGCGGAGCGATCGCGCTCGGTCATCCGCTCGGGGCGAGCGGTGCTCGCATCGCGACGACCTTGCTGCACGAACTACGGCGCAGCGGCGGGCGCTACGGCTTGGCCACGATGTGCATCGGGGTCGGCCAAGGCATCGCAACGATTTTCGAACGAATGGAGTAATCGATGAGCTCGACGCTGGAAGCAGCCGGCACCTATGAAGATCGCAATCCGGCAACGGGTGCGGTCATTGCGAACGTCCGCGAGACGTCGCGTGAAGAGCTCGATGCGGCGGTACGAAAAGCGCGCGCGGCGTTCGACGGCGGAAAGTGGGCCGCGATGCCCGCGGCACGCCGGGCGAAGGTCATCAACAAGATCGCGCAACTGATCGGCGAGCGCGCGCAAGAGTTGATGATGCTCGAAGTGCGCGACAACGGCAAAGCGATCGCAACGGCCAAGGGCGAGATGGGCGCGATCGTCGACTGCTTTGAGTTCTATGCAGGCGCCGCGACCAAGAACTACGGCGAGACGATGCCGCCGCCGATTCCGACCTACCTCGCGAGCACCGTGCGCGAGCCGGTCGGCGTCGTCGGTGCGATCATTCCGTGGAATTTTCCGCTCTTGCTCGCATCATGGAAAGTTGCTCCGGCGCTCGCCGCAGGGTGCACCGTCGTGCTCAAGCCCGCACCGACGACCCCGCTCACCGCGCTCGAACTGGAAAAGATTGCGCTCGAAGCGGGTCTGCCCGACGGCGTGCTGACCGTCGTCACGGGATCGGGACGCGAGCTCGGGCAGTGGCTCGTCGAACATCCGGCCGTCGATAAGATCGCGTTTACGGGAAGCACGGCGACCGGAAAGCTCGTTGCAAAGACGGCGGCCGATACCGTCAAGCGCGTCACGCTCGAACTCGGCGGAAAATCGCCGACGATCGTCTTTGACGACGCCGACGTCGATGCCGCCGTCGCCGGCGCAATCTACGGCATCTTTTATAACGCGGGTCAAGCGTGCGAGGCGCGTTCGCGCGTGCTGCTTCATCGTCCGATTTACGATCGATTCGTGGCCGCGTTCGTCGAGCGCGCGAAGAACGTGCGTGTCGGCAATCCGGAAGATCCACAAACCCACGTGGGTGCCATCACGATTCCCGAGCAGTTCCAAAAGATCAAATCCTATTGCGAGATCGGCGTGAGCGAAGGCGCGCGCGCGCTCATCGGCGGACGTGCGGCGCAGCTCGAGGGCGATCTTGCCGGCGGCATGTTCTGGAACGTGACCGCGTTCGAAGCCCAGCCGTCGCACCGCATCGCGCGCGAAGAGATCTTTGGCCCGGTCGTCACGTTTACGCCGTTCGAGGACGAAGCCGAAGCGATTGCGCTGGCCAACGATAGCGAGTACGGACTCTCGGCAAGCGTTTGGTCCACGAACATCGGCCGCGCCAACCGGGCCGCGCGTGCGCTGCGGACCGGAACCGTTGCGATCAATACGCCCTATGCGGTCTTTCCGGGCGTGCCGTTCGGCGGGTATAAGCAATCAGGGTACGGACGCGAATTGGGCATCGAGACGATGCGCCTCTACTCCGAGACCAAGAGCGTGCTGACCTACATCGGCGAGAAGCCGATGAACCCGTTTAACGTGTGAGAGATGATCAAGATCGGCGAATACTACGAAACGACCTATGGAACGCTGTGGAAGGACGGCACCTACTTCGCGCGCGGAACGCGCGTGCTGGTCGTCGGCGTGCATCTCGATCAGGGGTTCTGCGTACGCTTTCCGGCCGAGATGGACGGTGAGCCGCTCGAAACGTGGGAAGATTGGAGCGAATCGGCGTTCTTAGCGCAAGAGGGCAGCGTGACGCCGCCCCAGCCGATTTCGCATGCGGTATTGAGCGAAGCGCGCGCGGTCTTGCTCGATGCCGAAGACGGCAGCCATCTTCACCTGCACGAAGACGACGACTGACCGCGCGCTGCGCTTAGAAATTCAGGGTGATCGTTACGCCGGTCAGACCCCACAGATCCGTGCAGGTCGAGACCGTTCTCGGCAGCGGCGCGGGCGAGGGTGAGGCCGACGGAGCCGGCGTCGGCTGGAACGTCGACGCGAAGCAATACTTCGCCGCGGGCGTAAGATTGCTGAACGTCGTCTGTCCGGTCGAATTCGTCGTCTGCGTCGCGATCGTCGCGCCGACGTTGCCGTTGGCGTCCGGCGTCGAGAGGTTCACCGGCTGATTTGCAAGGCCGCTCCCGCTGTAATTGATCTGCACGTTCGCGGTGCTCGCGGTAGGGTTGGGCGTGTACGTTGCCGTCGGCCCCGGCGTCGGCGTTGCCGAACCGAAGAGGTCGTTGGGGTTCGTACTGCTGCACGCGGCAAGGGCCAATGCGCCGGCCGCAAAGGCGAATGCAAGAATCCGTTTGGGCATGGCGCGGTGGCTTCGACGCTTACGCCGACGCCGCCTGGCCGGTCGCATTGAAGAAAAATTTCAGCGATTTCCGGTCGATTGCGGCGTAGTACTCGCGGAACAACGCCGCGGCGGTCGTTCCCGGCCAATGCGCCGGAAGCAGCGTGCTCGGCAGCCCCGGATCGACGTAGGTGAACTTGCGGTAGTCGTGCACGAGCCAGAGGCGTTCCACGAACGCCGCCTCTTCCGACAGTCCCCCTTGGTCGCGCTCACGGACCAAGCGCGGTTCGTAGTACTGGATGAACTCGCGGTATGCCGACGCGATCGCTTCGAGATCCCAGCACTTGCTCAAGAGCTCGCGGTCGCTGCGCGGCCCGACGTAGTCGCTCAGAAAGAGATCGACGTTGTCGCTGACGCCGGAGGACTCGACGACCTCGCGGACCTCTTCGAGTGCATCGCGCGGGGAGAGCCAGGTGGACGCCGAGAGCGGGGCCCATCCGAGCACCGTCAGTTCTTTGCGCAGCCGGTCGCGGCGGTCGCGTTGTGCTTCGGCGACGCCGTAGGTCAGCATCCGCCAGCGGCCGTCCCATTCCACGACCGGTCCGTAGATGCGCGGGCTCAACCCCTCGATGCGCCGTCTCCCCCGGTCGGTCACCGCGTAGAAGGCGCGGTTTCCGGCCCGGTGCGCGGCCAGCCAGTCCTGGCGCGACATCCGCGAGACGGCCTGCCGGACGGCGGCTTCGGAAAGTCCGAAGGGCGCCATCAGCCGCACCAAGCTGCCGATCCAAAGCGAGCCGTCGCTCACATGGCGGTGGACCAGATCCCCGTAGAGCGTGAAAATGAAGGAGTTAGGCCTTGTTATTTGACGCATCAGTCGCTACTATATCACTTGTCTCACGGAAACCATTAAAACTGTCATAAGCGGGCACGGCCCCCGGAAAGGCGTTGCACCATGGCGCGCATCAGCACCTTCGACGACTGGATCGACCTCCTCAAGGACTGGCAGAACGACATCGGGCTCGATCACGAACTCATCGAGCGCTTCATGCCCGGCTATACGTTTGAGGCCAAGTACGGTGAGCTGCCGACCCCGGAAATCTACTTCGGCGATTTCAAGGGCGAGCGGCGCTGGGAGAAGGTGCGCGAGATTCCCGATCAGCGCATGCGGGACGCCGTTCTCAATATGATCGTGTTTCAGGGAGATACGGAATTCGCTTCCAACGAGCAGCAGCGATTTCTGGTCAACAACGCGCCGTCCGAGTACGACCTGGCATCGCTCGTGCGCATCATGGTCGAAGAGACGCGCCACGGTTATCAGATGTGCCATCTGCTCGTGAACCACTTCGGAACCGAAGGCAAGATCGAAGCGCAGAAGATGCTCGAGCGCCGCGCGTTCGGAAAGAAGAACCGGCTGCTCAACGCGTTTAACGACGACGTGACGCACTGGCTGGACTTCTTCGCCTACACGAATTTCATGGATCGCGACGGCAAATTCCAGCTGACGATGCTCTCGCACTCGAGCTTTGCGCCGCTCGCATCGTCGATGGGGCCGATGCTCCGAGAAGAGTCGTTCCACATGGGAACCGGCATCACGGGACTGCGCCGCATCGCCAAGGCCGGCGTCATTCCCGTCGACATTCAGCAGAAGTATTACAATAAATGGATCTCCGGATCGCTCGACCTGTTCGGAACCGATCATTCGGGTTCGGCGCAGTGGGCGTACACGTGGGGCATCAAAGGACGCGTCGACGAAGACAAGACGGGCGATTCGGTCGACAAGGAGCGGCTCAACGAGCGGGCGCGCGAGCAGTTCTACGAAGAAGTGCAAGCGACCGTCGATCGAGTCAACGAAGTCAACCCGAGCGAGACCAAACTCTATGTTCCCGATATGCGCTTCAACCGCAAGATCGGTGACTACTCGGGCAAATACTTCACCGTCGACGGCCGCGAGCTCACCAAGGCCGAGTGGGACGCGTACGCCGCAAGCGTGCTCCCCACGCCCGCGGACGACACGGTTCTCGCGCAGTACTTCAAAGACTCCAACTGGATCGCCCCGAAGGGCAATCTGAGCGCCAACTAGCGAACGAAGGATAGAGATATGAGCACCACTGTGAACGGTTCAGCCACGCAACAAACGCCCTTCGGACGCGAAACGCGCCCGTTCGACGGCAAGCGCGTGATCAATTACTGGAAGGACGGACACATCGCGTTCATCGAGATGAACGACCCGCCCGCCAACACCTACACGCACGAGATGATGCGCCAGTTAGACGAAGCGATTCTCGACGCGCGCTTCGACGGCGAGGTCGAAGTGATCGTGCTTACCGGCGCGGGCGAGAAGTTCTTTTCGGCCGGGGCGAATATCGCGATGCTCAACTCGGTGACGCCGGAATTCAAGTATATGTTCTGCCTCCATGCGAACGAAACGCTCTCGCGCCTCGAACAGACGCCCAAACTCGTGATCGCCGCGCTCAACGGCCACTGCGTCGGCGGCGGCATGGAGATCGCGATGGCGGCCGACATCCGCATCGCGCGCAAAGATGCCGGCAAGATCGGTCTTCCCGAAGTGGCGCTCGGCGTGCTACCCGGAACCGGCGGCACGCAGCGTCTCGCGCGTCTGGTCGGTAAGTCGCGCGCGATGGAGCTCATGATCTCCGGTAAAACGTTCAGCTACGAACAGGCGCTGGACTGGGGCATCGTCAGCGAGATCTACGAAGGCTCGGCGCAAGAGTTCCGCGAGCAAATCACCGATTACGCCCGTCAGTTCTGCACGCCCAATAAGGCGCCGATGGCGGTCGGACACATCAAGCGCAGCGTTCAGACGGGCGCCGAGCTTCCGCTTAACGATGCGCTTGCCCTCGAGCGCGAACTGCAGTCGCTGCTCTTCAAGAGCGAAGACGCCAAAGAAGGCATCGCCGCTTACAACGAAAAGCGCGTCGCGAAGTTCAAAAACAAGTAACGTCGCGCCACGCGCTCGACGTCACGACGAAGCGAGGCGGATGCGAATGCATCCGCCTCTTTTTATATCGCGCGCTCGAGTGCCGAAATCGCGGCGTCGATCTCGCCGGTCGTATTGTAGTGCGCGGCGCCGATGCGTACGACCCCGGCGCCCTCGTCCAGGCCGAGACTGCGCACGAGTTCGAGCGCGTAGTTATTGCCGCTCCACACGAACACGTTCTGCTCGGCAAGCGCCGCTGCGATCTCGTCGGTGCTGCGGCGATCGTGAACGAATGAGACGGTCGGCACGCGGTATGGCAGTTCGGCATCCGCCGTGATGCCGAAGATGCGGGTTCCGGGTAATCGGGCGATTCCGGCGATCAGACGCCGGGAGAGTCCCTGCTCGTACTCGACCGCGCTCGTTACCGCAGTTCGAATCCGGTCTCTTGCGGTTCCCTCCGCGCCGAGTTCGCTGCCCAGCCACTCGTAATACGAAATGGTCGCATCGAGCGCCGCAAAGAGTTCGATCTGCGGCGTTCCGAGTTCGAAGCGCCACGGCAGATCATCGGTCGCCGGCCGAACCTTGTACGCGTCGAGATCTTGCAGCACATCTTCGCGCCCCCAGACGACGCCGAGATGCGGACCGAAAAATTTGTATGACGAGCAGGCGAGGAAGTCGCAACCGAGCCGTTGCACGTCGACGAGTCCATGCGGCGCGAACTGCACGGCGTCGACGTACACGAGCGCTCCCGCGGCGTGCGCGCGAGCCGTCAATTCCGCAACGTCATTGATCGATCCGGTTAGGTTGCTCGCGTAGTTGAGCGCGACGATGCGCGTGCGATCGCTGAGCACCGCATCGAGTGCGGACGGTTCGATGCGCCAGCTTTGCCGGTCGAAGTCCAGCCACTTCACCGACACGCCGCGGTCCTGGGCCATCGCAAGCCAGGGCGCGATGTTGCCGTCATGATCCATCCGCGTAACGACGATTTCGTCGCCTGCGCCCAAGCGACGGCCCAGTGCGCGCGAGAGGCGAAACGTCAGCGACGTCATGCTCGGTCCCACGATGATCTCGCGCGCGGATCCTGCGCCGAGAAACGCCGTCATCTGTTCCCGCGCGCGTTCGATCGTCGCCTCGGCCCGCCGGCTCGTGACGAAATACCCGCCGAGATTTGCGTTCGATTCGATCAGGCAGCGCGCGGCGGCGTCGGCGACGCGTTGCGGCACTTGCGTTCCGGCGGGGTTGTCCAAATAGATGCGCGAGCGACCGTCATCGGTGATGGAAAGGGACGGGAACTGCGCGCGAACGCGCTCGATGGGAAACGGCATGGCGCCCGAGTTCTTCTGCTTGGAAGAGAGGGCCTTGCGCGCACCGAAGGCGCCTGTATGCGCAGGTGGGAGACACTGACCGCGCTTGCGGCGGTCGTCCTGGCAAGCATCGGAAGTATCCGCGCCGTGCGCGGTCACGTTGCGTTGACCGTCGTTGCCGTCGCGTTGATTCTCGTCGTCGGTATCGCGCGTTTATTGGAAGCGCGAAAGGGCGCCGCAAACGATGAGTCGGCGTTTGACGCCGCCGGGCGCGCGCAGAAAATACGGGACGCGCGCGGGAAGAGGCGCGACTAAATTCAGGTTCGGAACGACGCGATCAACTGCATGACGCCCGCGACCGCGATGAGACCGATGAGCGCCGGGCGCAGAATCGCGCGTAAACGCGGCCCGTCGAGACGCGCGAGAAGACGCGCGCCCATATAGGCGCCGGCGGCGCTTCCGATGGCAAGCTGGAACGCCAAATCCCAACGTACGTCGCCCGCAGTCGCATGCGCTATTGCCCCGGCCACGGCGATACTCGTGAGCGCAAAGATCGACGTGCCGACCAGGCGCACGGGTTCCAATCCGAGCGATGCAAGACCGGTGACGACCGGCGGCGAGCCGCTGATGCCGAATGCTCCGCTCGTGAGTCCGCCCAAAAAGCCCCATGCCGCGCCGCGTATGCGGTGCGCGTGCGCCGAGCGCGGCACGCGCGTGCGGCGATAGAGTGAGAGGGCCGTTTGAACGCCGAGCACGATGAGGAAGACGCTAAGCAGCCGCATCGCGAGCAGGTTGCCGACGTGTACGATCGCGATCGTGCCGATCACCGCGCCGAACGGTCCGGCGATGAGCAGCGGAAGCCCGTGGGCGATGTCCACGTGGCCCGAGCGAAAGTGGCCGATCGAACCGAAGATGGTGGTGGGAATGACGACGACCAGCGACGTTGCGGCGGCGACTGCCTCGGGAAGCCCGTAGAGCATCGCGAGCACGACCACAAAGAGCCCGCCGCCGCCACCGCCGATCATCGATACGAGCGTGCCGATGGCAAATCCGAGAATAAGCGCGATCATTCGTGCGCGATCGCCTCGCGCTGCAGCATCGCCGCGTAGATGGCGTCGACGTCGGCAAGGGTGTTGATCTGCGCGACCGGCTTGTCGTCGCGAATCCGAACGATGCGCGGAAATCGAAGCGAATAGCCGCTTTCGTGCAGATCGCTTCGCTGCACGATGTCGAAGGCGACCTCGATCACGACGGCCGGTTCGACGGCGAGCGCGCGGCGCGTTCGTGTTTGGCCTTGCTCGAGGGGATGCGCCAGAAACCACTGCGTCATCGAAGCGATCTCCGCATCCGTGAGCCCCGAATACGCCTTGCCGATCGTCAGCAAATTTCCCTCATCGTCTTGCACGGCGAACGTGTAGTCGGACAGGACTTTTGCGCGGCGGCCGTGCCCCCACTCGACGGCGACGACGACGACGTCGAGCGTCGTCAACTCGCGTTTGAGTTTATGCCACCACTTGCCGCGCCGTCCCGGAACGTACGGCGCGTCCACCCGTTTGAGCATCAACCCTTCATTTCCGCGCTTACGCGCGGCCTCGAAGCGGTCGTTGATTTCGCCGGGACTCGTGTCGCCGTCGAGACGTTCGAAGGCGGCGAGCGCAACGCCGGGTACCGGTTCGAACGCCTGGGTTAAACGCGCGCGGCGTTCGAGCAGGGGTTCGTCGATGAGAAACTCGTCATCGACCGCGATTGCATCGAAGACGACGTACGCAAGCGGCACATCCTCGAGCAGCGCGGGATCGATCTCCTTGCGTTGCAAACGTGCTTGAAGGATGCGAAAGGGCAGTGCCTTCCCGTCCTTCGATGCGATGATCTCTCCATCGAGAATCAGGCGGTGAGGTTGCGTTGCCAGCGCCTTGGCGATTTCGGGATACGAGTGGGTGACCTCGTTGAAGTTTCGCGAATAGAGCGTGACAATGCCGTCGGCGACGTGCGCCTGAGCCCGAATGCCGTCATATTTGTCTTCGGCGATCCAGCTCTGACCGCGTAGATCCTTATAGGTGTCGCCGTATGGAATCGGCGTCGCAAGCATGAAGCCAACGGGCGATCCGTAGGCGACGTGAATCGCATCGAGCGCGTGGTGTTTTGCCGCGACGGCGACCTCGCCGACGTCGCCGCAGGCCATGACCGCGCGGTGAACGTCGCGATGGGTCGTCTCAAAGGCTTGCGCGATCGCGTCGTGCACGAGCCCCTCGCGCAGGCCGATGCGCAGGTCGCCGGTAACGATCTTGATGACGTACGTGGCTTCGAGCGGATCGGAACACGCCCGGAGAATGCGTTCGAGCACCGCTTCGCGCTTTTTGCCGGCGTTTTTCCCTGACTCGTCGGCGATCTGGACGAATAGCGCATCGAGAAGCGCGGGCGTCAGCGTCTCCCCGGCAAAGAGCATGAGATCGGAGGGTGGCTGCAAGAGCGGGCCGAGCGCGGATCCGAGATCGCCCGTTTCACGGTAGCGCGCCGAGAGCGCGGAATCGTCGAATCCCCAGGCGCGCTTCGCGACGGCCACGATCGAACGGCCGCCGAGGTTGAGGCTGCGTTGATCGCGGGCAGCGAACGGATTTCCGGTAAAGAAGCGCGCCGCCGCGCGAAGGTCGGCGTCGTCGAGCTCGCGCAGATACTGCGCGATCAGCTCGATTTTGTCGAGCTTCCCGGAACGAGCGGCGACCGCGTTCGCAATGTAAGCGAAGCGTCGCATGAGCTACGGAAGATCGACGCGATACGCGGGAGTGCCGTCAAACCACATGCGTTGCATCTTCCCCGCGGCCGGCGTGTCGAACCGCACGATCGATGATCCCAGCGCGTAGGAGCCGTCGTGCCGCGCAACCAGCGGTGTGATTCCGTCGACCGTGAGCTTGCCGCGCACGGGCACGATGCGGAAATCCAGCGGCGTGCCCCACGTGACCGCTTCGTAGCGGCCCCCGATTGCATTCCACCCCGCCGGAGTCGAAAACGAGGTAGGCCCATGGTACCGCGCATTCGTGTAGACCTGTGCGCCGAACGTAAACCCGGTGACCGCTTTTGCTTTATTCCGGAAGAACGCCAGGTAATACACCGGGAACGCAGGGTCGTCGGTCCAGAAAAGATCGTCCCCGCGCGGGTCGAGTGTATAGACGGCGTTCCCGTCGTGCAGGCGTGGCACACCGCGATCGTCGCCGACGTCGACGCTGCGGCCGTCGCGCAGGCGATACGTTCCCGCATAATCGGCTGCGTTGATCGTAGGCGGCGCAATCGGCGGCGCATCGGGCGGCGCCGGTAATGATGCCCCGAGTGACTGCGCGCGCAGCACCGACATCGCGTATCGAACGATCGCGCACGGATGAAGCGGCGCTTCGACCAGATTTGCCATCGCGATGACGCCGAATCCGCGCGTGAGATTCATCTGCATGCATGACGTGTAGCCGGAGATGCCGCCTGTATGGCCCACGAGGCGGTCGCCGTTGGTGTGGAAGACCGAAAGACCGAAGGCGTAGCGCTTGTAAAAATCCGGCCATTCTTCGATTTCCGGCTCTTTCGCGCCGGCGATGGCGCCATTGCGTAGGTGCGCGGCATGCGTCATGTTGGCGAAGGTTGCCGGCTTGAGCATCGGCGAGCCCGACGGCGTTGCGCCCTCGTTGAGATAAAAGCGCATGTACGCCGCCATATCCTCGGGCGTCGAAATCACGGAACCCGCGGGATTCAGAAACGTCAGCGCCTGCACCGGCATGAGCGGCGGGTGCGGCGGCGTCGCGACGGCGTCCGAGCGGAAGATATATCCCGTTGCGACGTCCGCCATGTTCTCGATCGTGAAGTAGGCGCTCGAATGTCGCATGCCGATCCGCGCAAAGACGTCGGCGTCGATGTCGTCTTGCCAGGGGCGTCCCGTGATGGCCGATTCAATCGCTCCGACGGTGGCGTAACCGTCGTTTGAATACGACCATTTGGTTCCGGGGGTAAAGATGGTGTGGGTATCGCGCAAAAGCGCAAGCTCGTAGCCGTAACTGCCGTCAAGCGAATAATCGTCCGGAACGCCGCCGGTGTGTGAAAGCAATTCCCGAATCGTTACCGCGTTGCCGCCGCTCAGTTTCCACCACGGCAGATAGCGTTGCACCGGAGCGTTGAGGTCGACGCGTCCGCGGTCGACGAGTTGCAGCAGCGCAAGCGCCGTCATCGATTTTGAAATCGAACCGATGGGAAAGCGCGTCGAGGGTGTGACCGGCGCCTTCGCTTCGACATTCGCATATCCGAAGGTCAGGATCTTGAGTGTGTGCGTGCGGTCGGTGATCGCAACCGACATGCCGGGCGCACCCTGCTCGGCCAGGGCGCGCGGTCCGTACGCCGCAATGGCGGCGAGCGCGTCGTCCATCGACGGTTTCGCGGGGGCCTGCGCGCGGACACCGGTCGGCAAAAGCGCAAAAAGCAGCAGTACGGCGGCGGCTCTCTTCATGGGGGAGGGCGTTCTCGCGCCGGGCCGCGAACGCCTCGGCATGGTTACGGCCTTCATCCTGATGAACGTTTCGCGCCCTAAACTCAAGTCGATCGCCGACGATTTGCTTGCCATCGAGGGGATCGCCGAAGTCTACTCGGTCGCGGGACCATTCGATATCATCGCGATTGCCCGCGTCCGCGAGCACGAACAGCTCAACGACCTTGTGACCGAACATATCGCAGCACTCGAGGGCGTCGATAGTACCGAGACCCTTATCGCATTCAAGACGTTCTCGAAAAAAGACCTCGGTATGCTCTGGGATATCGGCGTCGACTAGCACCGATGGCGTCGCTCAAACAAGTCGAGGATGCGATCTTTGCAATCGAAGGGTTTCGGGTCAAGCTGACACCGCTCGACGGAAAGAAGGGCGCGCTTCCGGCGTACGATTATGAGTACATGGCGTCCAATAAGTGGAAGCTGACCGAGTGGCGCATGGTGCGTATGGCGCGCTACATTCCATTCGTGAAATCGGCCGACGTCTTTCGCGGTGACGGCTCGAAGACGACGAGCGATATGCGTTTGGGAAATCTGCGCGATACGTACTTCAACGAATTTTGCAAGGACGACATCGCCCAACTGCAATCCTAGCCCACGTACGCAAGCGCAAATCAGAAGAGCGTGAGCTGCGCGTGTTCCTCGAGATACTCCGCATCGACGCCCAGCGCGCGTAGCCGATAGACAAAATCGCGCCAACCGTGATTGAGCAGCACCTTTTTCGGCTGCGCGCGTTCGATGTACCGTAAAAGCGACGGGTAATCGGCGTGATCTGAGAGCGCAAAGCCGCGCTGCGTTCCGTAGCGAAAGAGCGCGCCGCGATCGAGCGACCATCCCGTCAGCACGGCCGTGCGAACCTCGCGGTCGCGCAACGCCTTGGGCAACGCTTTGCCGCCCGGCGGCCACACCAGCGCGCTCGACGTGTCAAAGTCCTCGGCATGATAACGCTTGTAGGGAGGCATCGGGACGCCGCACGCTTCGTAGACCTTCGTTATCGTTTCAACGGCGCCGTGAACGGTGATGGGGATGCCGGCGTTGCCGAGGATCGCGATCGCCTCTTGCGCCTTACCGAGCGAATAGGCGAAGAACACGGGAACGGCGTCATGCTCGAGCGTTTCGCGCGCGAATTGCACCATCGCTCCCGCAACCTCGTCGCGCGGCGGAAAGACGTATTGCGGACGGCCGTACGTGCACTCCATCAAAACGACGTCGCAGCGTTTGACCTCGGGTGCTTCCGCCGTGAACGATTCGGCGAGTTTGAAATCGCCCGTGTAGACGAACGATCCCGCTTCGCCCTCGATGAGGAGTTGCGAACTGCCGAGCACGTGTCCGGCGGAGAACAGCGTCAACCGGTGATCGCCTTCGATCCACGATTCGTTATAGGGATGTTCTTCGAACGTAACGTCGACGCGGCGGCGCTCTTCGCGCGGCAGCAGCGAGAGTTGCGGCGGCTCGGCGCGGCGGCGCGAAAAGCGCGCGCGGCAGATGCTCGCCGTGTTCGGCGTGGTGACGACCACCTGGTGTTCGCGCGCGTGATCGCTATGGCCATGGGAAACGTAGCAGCGTTCGCGCGTGCGCATGCTGTCGATCCAGAGATCGAGCGCATCGACGTACAGCGACTTTTCCGCGAGACGGAACACCGCTCGATCCTTCGCGCCGGCAGGGCTTCGGCCTTGGCAAGCCAAGCCTGAAAACCCGATACGAACGCGAGGGTTATGCCGGTTATCATGGCACGGATTTACGAGAACTTAGCCGATACGTTCGGCAACACGCCGCTGGTAAAGGTTCCGCGGCTCAACAAGGGGCTGCCCGGCACGGTGCTGGTCAAGATGGAGTCGTTCAATCCGGCCGGCTCCGTCAAGGATCGCATCGGGGTGGCGATGATCGAATCCGCGGAGCGCGACGGTCGCCTGCTTCCCGGGATGACCATTCTCGAGCCGACGAGCGGCAACACCGGCATCGCGCTGTCGTTCGTCGCCGCGGCCAAAGGATATCGCTGCATCCTCGTGATGCCCGACACGATGACGATCGAACGGCGGAATCTGCTCAAAGCGTACGGCGCGCAAGTCGTGCTGACGCCGGGCGCCGACGGCATGAAGGGCGCAATCGCAAAAGCGAACGAGATCTACCGCTCCGCGCCCAACACGTATTTCATCCCGCAACAATTCGAAAATCCGGCGAATCCGGAGATTCACTATCGCACGACCGGCGAAGAGATTTGGCGCGATACGGACGGAAACGTCGATGCGTTCGTCGCGATGGTCGGAACCGGCGGCACGATCACGGGCGTCGGGCGTCTGCTCAAAGAACGCAAATCGTCGATAGCGATCGTTGCGGGCGAACCCGATGCATCGCCGGTGCTTTCCGGCGGCAATCCCGGGCCTCATAAGATTCAAGGGACGGGAACGGGGTTCGTGCCCGACGTGCTCGATCGGCAGGTGTACGACGAAATCATTCGGGTTAGCGACGCGGACGCAATCGCGACCACGCGACGCGCGGCGCGCGAAGAGGGAATGCTGGTCGGCATTTCCGCCGGTGCAAATATCTGGGCAGCGCTGCAAGTCGCCGCACGTCCCGAGATGCGCGGCAAGACGATCGTCACGATCGGTTGCGATACCGGCGACCGTTATTTGAGTAATCCGGTCTTTTCCGAACAAGAAGCGGTCGTTGTCGAACCCGCGCTCGTTTCGTGAAGGTTGAGGTGACGCGCGGCGATCTGGTGGAATCCGTTCACCAGGTTGCCGCCGCCGCTGCAACTCCGCGCGGCGAGTTGCTCTTTTCCACCGGCGACGTTGAGTCACCGGTGTTTTTGCGATCCTCCGCCAAGCCGTTCATTGCCGCCGCCGCGATTGCGGCCGGCGTTCGCGAACGTTTCGGGCTCGAGATGCACGAGATCGCGGTGATGGCCGCGTCGCACAGCGGGGAACCGTTTCACGTTGACGCCGTGCGCTCGATCCTGGCCAAGATCGGGATGGATGAACGCGCGCTGCAGTGCGGCGCGCACTACCCGTATAACGAAGGTGCTGCGCGTGCGATGATGCAGCGCGGCGAGACGCCGAGCGCGCTGCACAACAATTGCTCGGGCAAGCACGCCGGAATTCTCGCGCTCTGCCTGGCCATCGGCGCCGACCCCGCAACCTATCTTCGCCTCGACCATCCCGCCCAGCAAGCGATTCTCGCGTTTTGCGCGCGCATGTCCGACGACGACGCGCATGCATGGCCGATCGGCATCGACGGTTGCGGAATCCCGGTCTACGCGACCGGCCTGCGAAAGGCAGCCATGGCGTTTGCACGCTTCGCGTCGCTCTCGGAGATCGAGCCGCACGATGCGATGGCGCTCTTAGTCGTCCGCGACGCGATGGTGTCCCACCCCGAGTACGTTGCCGGAACCGGGGAGTTCGACAGCGTCTTGATGGCTGCCGCCGGTGGGGCGATCGCCTGTAAAGTGGGCGCCGAGGGCGTCCACTGCGTTGCCTGCATCCCCGACGGCGCCGGCTTCGCCAGCAAGGTCGCTGACGGCGCCGGGCGTGCCCGGCCGCCCGTAACCGTCGCGGCGCTGCGCCGTTTGGGACTCGGCGTAGCGGGTGATACTCGTATCGAGGCCTTTGCCAACCCGGTCGTGTATAATCGGGCTGGGCGTCCCGTCGGAGAGATCCGCGTAGCGTCCGACTTCGCCGTCGAACAAGCGAGTGGTACAACCTAATTGCGAGACTATTTGCGCCTGCTCCAAGAGCGGGTTCTGATTTACGACGGCGCCATGGGCACGCAGCTCATGGCGCTCGATCTTTCTGCTGCTGATTTCGGCGGCGAACGCTATCTCGGATGTAACGAGGCGCTCGTTCTGACGCGCCCCGACGTCATCAAAGAGATTCACCTCGCGTACCTGCGCGCCGGTGCCGACGTCGTCGAAACCGACTCGTTCACCGCGTCCCGCTTAAAGCTCGACGAGTACGATCTCGGTGAAAAGACCTACGAGATCAATCGGCGTGCCGCCGAGATCGCGCGCGAGGCGTGCGATGCGATCGCGACGCCGGAGTGGCCGCGCTTTGTTGCGGGATCGATGGGACCGACCGGGATGCTCGTCTCGTCGTCGGATCCATCGCTGTCGAAGATCACGTTCGAGCAACTCGCCGACATCTACGGCGAACAGGCGCGCGCACTCGTCGACGGCGGCGTGGATGTTCTGTTGCTCGAGACGATGCAGGATCTGCTCGAACTCAAAGCCGCGATCGCCGGCATCACCCGGGAATTTCAGCGCGGCATGCGTCGCGTTCCCATTCAAGCGCAGCCGACGCTCATTACCGAAGGGCGCATGCTCCTGGGCACCGACATTCGCTCGATCACGGCGACGCTCGATGCGCTGCCGGTCGACGTCATCGGCTTGAACTGCTCGACGGGACCGTCGCAAATGCGCGATTCCGTTCGTTATCTCTGTGAAAACTCGCGGTGTTTCGTCAGCGTCATTCCGAACGCCGGACTGCCGCTTATGGGGCCCAAAGGCGAGACGATCTATCCCGAATCGCCCGAAGAACTGGCGGCCGAACTCGCCGATTTCGTCAAAGAGTTCGGCGTCAACGTCATCGGCGGCTGCTGCGGCTCAACGCCCGCGCACATAACGGCCATTCGCGAACGCGTATCGCAGATAACGCGACGTCGCGAGCGCCTCGCCCTCCCCGACACGCGCCCGCAGTTCGCGGCATCGGCGATGACCGGCGTCGCGTTGGAGCAGGAACCGCGACCGCTTCTTGTGGGCGAGCGCATCAATAGTCAGGGGTCGCGAAAGATCAAACGGCTTCTGCTCGAGGACGGCTACGACGACATTATGCTCGTCGCTCGCGAGCAGGTCGAGGGCGGCGCGCACGTACTCGACGTGTGTTGCGCGCTCACCGAGCGCACCGACGAAGACGTGCAGATGCGCGAGCTGGTTCGGCGGCTTGCGCAGTCGATCGAAGCGCCGCTGATGATCGATTCGACGGAACCGCGCGTCATGCAAGTAGCGCTCGAACATTACCCCGGTCGCGCGATCCTCAATTCGGTTCACCTCGAAGCGGGGCGCGCCAAGATGGACGTCGTGCTTCCGCTCGCCGTCGAGCACGGCGCGGCGGTCGTCGCCTTGACGATCGACGAAAGCGGGATGGCCAAAACCGCGCAGCGCAAACTGGAGGTCGCGCGACGCATTCACGAGATCGTCGTCGGCGAGTACGGACTGCCCGCGGGCGCGCTGATCTTCGACGATCTGACCTTCACGCTCGCGACCGGAGACCCGGAGTTTTCCACTTCGGCAATCGAAACAATCGAAGGCATCCGCCTGATCAAGCGCGAGCTTCCCGGCGTGCTGACGTCGCTCGGCGTGTCCAACGTCTCTTTTGGACTCAAACCGCCGGCGCGCGCCGCGCTCAATTCGGTCTTCCTGCATCACTGCGTGCAGGCCGGTCTCGATATGGCGCTCGTCCATGCTAAGGAGATCACGCCGTACGGCGAGATCGATCCGGCGGTTCGCGAACTGTGTGACGATCTCGTCTTCAATCGACGTGCCGATGCGCTGGCGCGCTTCATCGAGCATTTTGAAACGAATGCAGTCGGGCAGAGTCAGGACGATAAAGGCGCTGCGGAAGAAGAGGCGCTGCCGATCGAGCAGCAGATTCATCATGCGATCTTACGCCGCCGTAAAGACGGGATCGAGGCAAAGATCGACGCAGCGTTGCAGTCGCGTACGCCCGTCGCCGTACTGAACGAGATTTTGCTTCCCGCGATGAAGGACGTCGGCGATAAGTTCGGATCGGGCGAACTGATTCTCCCGTTCGTGCTGCAGTCGGCCGAAGTCATGAAAAAGGCGGTCGGGCACCTCGAACAGTTCCTCGAGAAGAAAGAGGGCGCGACCAAAGGCACCGTCGTGCTTGCAACCGTCTTCGGCGACGTGCACGACATCGGCAAGAACCTCGTCAACACGATTCTTACCAACAACGGCTACACCGTTCACGATCTCGGCAAACAAGTCCCGATGAACGTGATCCTCGAAAAAGCGGTCGAGGTCGATGCGGATGCGATCGGGCTCTCGGCCTTGCTCGTATCGACCAGCAAACAGATGCCGATCTGCGTACAAGAGCAGGATGCGCGCGGTCTGCAGTTCCCGGTCATCGTCGGCGGAGCTGCGATCAACCGCGATTTCGGACGGCGCATTTCGCTGCTCGACGACGGCGAGCGTTTCTTCGCGCCGGGACTGTTCTACGCCAAAGACGCGTTCGAGGGCCTGGATATTATGGATCGCTTGACGTCCGATCCGCAGGCGCGTGAGGCGTTCGTCGAACGGATGCGGGCCGACGCCTTCGCTCAACGCGATCGAGCACGCGCGACGGTCGTCCAAGAAGCGCATCCGGTGACGATTTCCGCGGTCAAGAGCGAGCGCGTCGACGTTCCGCCGCCGCCGTTTTGGGGCGCGCAGACGCTCGCGACGGTCGATGTGGAAGAGCTGTGGCCGTGCTTCGACCTCAAGAGTTTGTATCGTCTGAGCTGGGGAGCGAGCAATACCAAGGGCGAGGCGTTCGACGCGCTGGTGCGCGACGAGTTCGGCCCGCGGTTGCATCGCTACCAGCAGCAAGCCGCTGCGGGCGGCCTCCTGTTCCCTAAAGTCGCGTACGGATATTTCCCCGCTGCCGGCATCGGCAATGACGTCATTCTGTTCGATCCCGACGATCGCTCGCGCGAGATCGCGCGTTTTCCGTTTGCGCGCCAAGTCGGCGGCGACCATCTATGCTTGGCGGATTACGTGCGCGAGCCCGAAGACGGCTTGCCGGTCGACGTCGTTGCCTTACAAGTCGTGACGGTGGGAACCGCGGCCGCGCAGCAGACCGAAGCGCTGCAAGCTACGGGCGATTACAGCGAATCGTACTTCTTGCACGGGTTCTCGGTGCAATCGGCGGAAGCGCTTGCCGAATGGACGCACCGCCGAATCCGAACCGAGCTGCGGCTCGAAGGCGAGCGAGGCAAACGCTACTCGTGGGGATACGGCGCCTGTCCGGACCTCTCGCAGCACGAGATCGCCTTCCGCGTGCTCGATGCGACCGAGCGCATCGGCGTGACGTTGACCGAGGCATTCCAGATCGTGCCGGAACAGTCGACGGCAGCGATCGTTCTGCACCATCCGCGCGCCTCGTACTTCAACGCAGCCGCCGTAAGGTAGGAAACGCGCCCTAGTCGAAGCACGGCGGATGAGCATCACGCAGGTCCTCTGGATTCTTCTTTGGGTCGTCGGCGTCGCATACGGCATCTTCTGGGTGCTGCGGATGCGCGCAAGCCTCGGATTCGGATGGCCGAGCTGGCTCGGCGTCGGCGTCGGATTTTTGACCGACTTTCTCGATACGTTGGGAATCGGGTCGTTCGCGCCAACCACCTCGCTCTTCAAGTTCTTCAAGCTCGTTCCTGACGAGCAGATTCCCGGCACGCTCAACGTCGGTCACACCTTGCCTACGGTCGTCGAGGCGCTTGCGTTCATTGCGATCGTTGCCGTCGATCCGCTCACGCTCGTATCGCTGATCGTGGCGGCCGTGCTCGGTGCGTACCTCGGCGCCGGTCTGGTCGCGCGCTGGCCGCGGCGTTACGTGCAGATCGGTATGGGCGCTGCGTTGCTCGTCGCCGCCGTGTTGTTCGTTATGAAAAACTTGAGCGTAAGCACCGGCGGGACGGCGCTTGGGCTCACCGGTAGCACGCTCGTACTCGGTATCGTCATCAATTTCTGCTTGGGCGCGCTCATGACAATCGGCGTCGGACTCTATGCGCCCGCGATGATCATGATCGGGCTGCTCGGCATGGATCCCAAAGCGGCGTTTCCGATCATGATGGGTTCGTGCGCGTTCCTCATGCCGGCCGCGAGCGTGCGATTCGTCCGCTTGACCGCGTATGACCTCAAGGCCGCGCTGGGTTTGACGATCGGCGGCATTCCCGGCGTGCTCGTCGCCGCCTTCATCGTCAAATCGTTGCCGATGGTCGCCGTACGTTGGCTCGTGATCGTCGTGGTGCTGTATGCGGCGTTTACCATGCTGCGTTCGGCGATGGTCGAACGTCGAAAGGAAACAACCGCGCAAGCTTCCGCGTAAGAGGGGCATGCTGTTCGGTTTACTGTTCGCCGTCGCGACCGTCGCGCCGGCGACGCCTCCCTTGGTTCACGACTTCTACGTCGCCGCGATCGACGCGATGAGCGGCCTGCCACAACCGGACTACGTCCGCTACCGCATCATCGGCACGAGCGATGGACTCCCGGTTGGATTGACGGTCGACGCGCATCGGAATCTCTGGCTCAACATCGGCGGCGGAACGTCATCGTCGTCGTGGTCCGTGCGTCATCGCACGTTCGACTATCGAAGCATCGTCACCAACGACGCGGACGGAAAGTCATATCTGACCGCGCGATCGTTTTTCGATCCAACCTGGTATGGCACCGAACGTGCGCTTCGCAAAGGAATGCTCAATTCCCAGGATCCGGCGCCGCCCCGAACCATCGCTCACGCATACGAGCCGCAGCCCTCGGCGCCGCTCAAAACGATTGCCGTAACCTCCGTCATGAGCCCGTCGATCTACAACATCGAGGATCGGGGTCCGGCGACGTGCGCGGACGGAAACCCCGGACACGCGCTGCATCTCTGGTCGCGTCAGCGAGACGACATGCACCAACTCTCCGACGTGATCGTCGAGCTCAAGAACATGCGGTTTTGCATGATTCGCTATTCGATTCGCGACGGCTTCGGGTTTGCCGGCATCGTCGAGCAGCACTTTTCGGATGTCGGCGGGTACTGGATGCAGACCGACGGATTTCTTGACGGCACGCTCCGCGCGTTCGGCATCGCTGTGCACCACGGCATCTGGCGCTACCGGCTTGCCGACATGACCTTTCCGGCGGACGCTGATATGAATATCGATGCGGCGCCGTAACGGCCGAGTTTACGCGTAGAGATCGCGCCGGGTTGCGGGAATGTTCACGTGACCCTCGATGTCGGGCTTAGCGAGCAGCGATTGAAAGATTGCGATGTTGCCGGCTTCAAAGTTCACGGCGCTTGCCGCCATGTACAAACGCCAGACGCGGTACGCCGCGATGCCTGCGGTCGATTCGGCTGCTTCGCGGTTGCGGTCGAGGTTCGTAACCCACGCTCGTAACGTTCGCGCGTAGTGCTCGCGCAAGTTCTCGACGTCGCGTACTTCGAAGTTCGCCCGCTCGGCGACTCCGAGGATGTCGCCGATGCACTGGAGGTCGCCGTCGGGAAAAACGTAGCGATCGATGAACCCGTTGTGCTCCGCTTTTCTTCCCGGGCTTTGTTCGGTGATGCCGTGGTTGAGGAAGAGGCCGCCCGCGCGAAGCGCGCGGTATGCTACGGAAAAATACTCGGGAAGTTGCGAACGGCCGACGTGCTCGACCATGCCGACGCTGGCGATCCGATCGAAGACCGCGTCGCCGAGTTCGCGATAGTCGCGGAACTCGACACGTGCACGGTCTTGCAATCCTAACGCTTCGATCCGACGGTTCGCCGTCTCGTATTGCACCCGGCTCAGGGTAATGCCGAGCGCCTGGGCGCCCCACTGCGCGGCCCGGATGACGAGCGATCCCCATCCGCAGCCGATGTCGAGAAACGACATGCCGGCCGCGAGCCGCAGTTTGCGCAGGACGTGATCGAGTTTCGCGACCTGCGCCGTGTCGAGATCATTGACGCCGTCGTCGAAGTACGCGCACGAATACACGAGGTTACGATCGAGAAATGAGGCATAGAAGTCGACCGGATGATCGTAGTGATACGAGATCGCGGCGCGGTCGCGTTCGCGCGAATGACGTTTGCCGTGCAGATCGGCGTGAGGCGCCGGTGGACGCGATTCTTTAGGCAGTTGCGCGAGCAGCAGTGCGATGCGCGCCGATTCCAACGGAGAACGCTTGACGTTGATGGCGTTGAGCGCGGCGATCGCGGCGCAGAGGTCGCCTTCGATCTCGAGCGATCCGTCGACAAATGCCGTGCCTGCGTTCAGATCGATCGGCGGGGTAAACGCATTCCGTAACGCGCCCGGCGTGTTGACGACAAACGTGAAATCGCGGCGCGCGGTCTTGCTTCCGGCGAGCGTTCCGTCCCAGAGGCGCACGTCGAAGTCGCGCAGATAACGATCGCCGAAGACGGCGCCCAGGATTTCGAGAGAGCGGGTGGCGGCTGCGGTGTCTTCTCGAATCATAGCCCTTCAAAGGCTATGACGCGAGTATCGTCGTTCCTTCAGAGAGTCCGTAGACGATCTCGCCGCCGACCATCGTTCCGACGATCGTGTAATCTTCGTCCCAGAACGAGAGATCGGCGCGCATGCCCGGGGCGATGCGCCCAATTTCGCTTTCCAGGCCAAGCAATTTCGCGGGAGCATGCGTCGCGCCCATCACGGCTTGTGCGAACGGAATCTCCGCATACGACATATAGTTGCGAACCGCTTGGTCAATGCGCAGCGCGCTTCCCGCGATCGTTCCATCGGCGGCGCGCATCACGCCGCCCTCGATATGATAACTAGCGTCAGCGGGCGGCATGTTGTCGGTGGCAAGCACCACACGATCGCCGACGGTCCGGTAGAGGATGTCGACCATCACCGGCGAGACGTGATAGCCGTCGGTGATCAGTTGCACGAGCGTGCGCCGGTCTTGAATGTAGGCGGCGAGAATCGAGGGATCGCGGTGGATGAGCGGCGGCATCCCGTTGAACGCGTGCGTGAGCGATCGGAATCCAAGGCCGATCGCGAGCATGCCTTCGCGGTAGCGCGCCCCGGTGTGTCCGGCCGAGCAGACGACGCCGTGTTCCAAAAAGACGCGCATCGCGTCGGCCGCACCGTTGATTTCCGGCGCCATCGTGACGAGCAGGCAGCCGCCCTTGCACGCGTCGATCATCTCACGCGCGCGGTCTGCCGACGCATCGAGCAGCCACTCGGCGCGATGAACGCCGCGAAACTTCGGATTCAAAAACGGGCCTTCGAAATGAACGCCTAAACAGCGCGCGCCGCGCGGACCGTCTTCCTCCAAATCGTGCGCGGCGTCGACGATTTCCGACGCGGCATGAAGCATCGACTCGAACGGTGCCGTCATCACGCCTGCAACAAAGCCGGTTGCGCCCATGCGCGCGTACTCCGCGGCCGCAACGGGAACGGCGTTGCCTTGATCGCGATTAAAGAGCATATCGCCCGCACCGTTGGTGTGGACGTCGATGAGACCGGGTGCGATGCTGCTGCCGGGCGGAAGCGGAAGATCCGTTGGTCCGTCGGCGGGAAGGACGGCGCTTATGCGACCGTTTTCGATTTGCACTCGGCCGTAGGTCGACGTTCCGTCGCCTACGGCAAGTAAGGCGGGTCCAAGAGTCGTGGTCATTGCCGAAAGGCCGGGTTCGACGCGCCTTGCGTCAGCGCCCCTTGCCGAACAAGCGCGAAAAGAAGCCCGGCTTGCTTTGCTGCGATTCCTGCGCCGGTGCTGTGGCGGCTTGCTCCTTTGCTGCGCGCGCGAGGCGGTCGAGCCGCGCCATGTGCGACTCGGCATGCGCTTCGAGCGTCGAGCGAAGCGCTTCCATTTCGTTCCATCCTGCCGGAGCACGCCCCTGATGCTTGGCATCGTCGTATTCGTGCGCCGAGACGACGAAGACGCGTTCGGCAGCGACCTTGCGCTCTTGCAGGTACTGTCGCGCGAGCTCCACGACGTG
>DASSZO010000194.1:0-5572 GCA_035702815.1 Candidatus Aquilonibacter sp.
AGCGGCCTCACCTATTACAGCGTGCAGTTCCACTTCGGTGATCCGCAGCGCGTCGTCGTGTTGACCGCGCAGCCGGACGCAAGCGGAACCCTTCGCGAAGAAACGCTCGCGCTGCAAGGCGTCGGCACGATGGAAAGTTACGATCTGCGCAAGCATCCAACGCTCGCGCACGAGATGCTGGCATGGACGTACGGTGCAAATATCGCCGCCGATTTCAGCGGCGCGAAGTTGGTGGCGGATTATCCGCTCTACGCGTCGCGCACGCATCAGGCGATCTACCGCGGTTCGCTCTACGGCTATCGCGTGTCGGGCATTGCGCTGGAGATCATGCGGCTCCAAGACGTTGCGGAAGCGACCAAGCTAGCGAAAGATTGCAGCCGAACCGAATGTGGTGATTGATTTCACGTTTTGCAATCGAGCCGATGTTTGTCGTGCCGGTTGCTCGGGTATCCGAGAAGTGCATCTTCACGGAAAGGTCTCACGCCTTTCCAAGCTGTTTGTCAGTCGCTTAGTGTAGGATCGGCCCATGATGGGAAGTCGCCCGGTTCGGGAGCCTGCCGAATTCGTCATTTGGAGCGCTACCGCGCTCCTGGGAATTATGGTCGGCATCGGAACCGCATTCATGCTCTGGAGCGCATTCCATAGCTCCGCGGAGCAGTCGCTCGTAGCCGCCGCGATCGTCGCGATCGCGCTCGGCCTCTCGTTGGTCGCCCTGGCGATCGACAACATCCCCAGCCGCCTCTTCGTCTGGGTGGCCGCCGCCACGCTCGTGATCGCCTTCTTTACCGGCCCAACCTTCTTCGCCGCCCTCCTAGCCGCCAGCTAACCCGCCCCCGCTGTCACCCTGAGCCTATCGAAGGGCACCCTTGTCACCCTGAGCCTGTCGAAGGGCCGACTGTCACCCTGAGCCTGTCGAAGGGCCGTCTGTCACCCTGAGCTTGTCGAAGGGCCGGCTGTCACCCTGAGCTTGTCGAAGGGCCCACGCTGCCATCGCGAGCGGCCCCACGCTGGCAAACTGAGCGGCCCCACGCTGTCATCCTGAGCTTGTCGAAGGGCCCACTTTAGGCGCTTGCACTCTCCCAACGAGTCTGCTAAGATTCAGGCCTGGCACTCTACTGCTGTGAGTGCCAAAGTCCAATTAGAAGTCTGTTTTTAGCGTTTTGGAGGTTTACGTGGATCTCAAGCCTTTGGCCGATCGCGTGGTCATTGAGCACGTCGAACAGAGCGAGAAGACCAACAGCGGTCTCTTCTTGCCCGACACTGCAAAAGAAAAGCCGCAAGAGGGCATCGTCCGTGCGGTCGGTACCGGCCGCGTAACGGACGAGGGCAAGACCCTCCCGATGACCGTCAAGGTCGGCGATCGAGTGATCTACTCGAAGTACTCGGGCTCCGAAGTGAAGCTCGACGGTAAAGAGTACCTGATTGTTTCCGAAAAAGACGTTCTTGCGATCGTCGACAAAGTTCCGGCTGGCGTTTAAGGAGCACTAGAAAACATAATGGCTGCAAAGCAACTCGTATTTGATGAAAACGCGCGTCGCGCTCTCGAGCGCGGTGCGAACATGCTTGCCGATGCGGTGAAAGTGACCCTTGGACCCAAGGGCCGCAACGTCGTGCTCGACAAGAAATTCGGCTCGCCGACGATCACCAACGACGGCGTCACGATTGCCAAGGAAATCGAACTTCCCGATACGTTCGAAAACATGGGCGCACAGCTCGTGAAAGAAGTTGCGTCGAAGACCAACGACATTGCCGGCGACGGCACGACGACCGCGACGGTGCTCGCGCAAGCGATCATCCGCGAAGGTCTCCGCAACGTGACCGCGGGAAGCAATCCGCTGCTCATCAAGCGCGGTATCGAAAAGGCTGTCGAAGTCGCCGTGAACGAGATGGGTTCGTTCAAGCAGATCGTCGACAGCAAAGAGAAGATCGCTCAGGTTGCCTCGATCTCGGCGAACGACAAAGAAATCGGCGGACTCATCTCCGACGCGATGGAGAAGGTCGGCAAAGACGGCGTGATCACGGTTGAAGAATCGCGCACGCTCAAGACCGAAGTCGAGACCAAAGACGGCATGCAGTTCGACAAGGGCTACATCTCGCCGTACATGGTCACCGACAGCGAGCGGATGGAAGCCGTCCTCGAAAACCCGTACATCCTCGTGACGGAGCGCAAGATCTCGGCGATCGCCGACATTCTTCCGATCCTCGAGAAGGTCGTTCAGGTTCAGAAGCCGCTGCTCATCATCGCCGAAGACGTCGAAGGTGAAGCGCTTGCGACGCTCGTCGTCAACAAGCTGCGCGGCACGTTCACGTCCGTTGCGGTCAAGGCGCCGGGCTTCGGCGACCGCCGCAAAGAGATGCTCAAGGACATCGCGACGCTCACGGGCGCGACGGTGATCTCCGAAGAGCTCGGCCTCAAGCTCGACAAAGTTACGCCGGACCAGCTCGGCCAAGCCAAGCGCGTCACGGTCAACAAAGAAGAGACGACCATCGTCGACGGCGCCGGCAAGCAAGATGCCATTAAGGGCCGCATCGAGATGATCAAGAAGCAGGTCGAGGAAACCGATTCGGACTTCGATCGCGAGAAGCTCCAAGAGCGCCTTGCGAAGCTCTCCGGTGGCGTTGCCGTCATTCAAGTCGGCGCCGCGACCGAGACCGAGCTCAAAGAGAAGAAGCATCGCATCGAAGACGCCCTCTCGGCCACGCGTGCCGCCGTTCAGGAAGGCATGATCCCGGGTGGTGGTTCGTCGCTGGTCCACGCGATCAAGGCGATCGACAAGTACATCGAAACCGCGCCGAAGACCAACGGTCACGCGGCAACGTGGGTCGATGAGAAGATCGGCATCGACATCGTGAAGAAGGCTCTCGAAGAGCCGCTTCGCCAGATCGCGTACAACGCGGGCTTCGAAGGTTCGGTCGAAGTCAACAACGTGAAGATGAAGAAAGCTCCGGAAGGCTTCGATGCCATGACGGGCGACATCGTCGACATGTTCAAGGCCGGTATCGTCGAGCCGTTCAAAGTGACGCGTTCGGCGCTGCAAAACGCCGCATCGATCGGTGCCCTCGTTCTCACGACCGAGACCCTGATCGCCGACAAGCCCGAGCCGAAGACGCCCGCACCGGCAATGCCGGGCGGCGGCGGCATGGGCGGCTACGACATGATGTAGTCGACACGAGGGCGTGCAACGCACGCCCGAGTGTCATCCTGAGCGAAGGCGCAAAGCGCCGAAGTCGAAGGATCGCTACGAACAAAAGGCCTCGACGAAAGCGTCGAGGCCTTTGTTATTCGTACTGGGAAGCGCGCGCCCGGCATCCGTCGATGTTGCGCCGCTGCGGGATCGCCTGCGGCGACGGAGGATGCACTCGCATCCGCCCGCAACCCGTGCCTCAAGCAATCCTTGACGAGGTGAGGTTAAGCGGTGATTATTGCGGGTGTCTTGGGAGCCGTATAGCGCTCACACGTGTCATCCCGAGCGAGCGTGCGAAGCACGCGAAGTCGAAGGATTGCAAGTAGACCCTCGCAGCGATGCGGGGGTCTCGTTCGCGACGTAGGCTATTGGCGAGCAGTCAGATCAAGGCTGCATGCCCCATTGCTAATTCGACCGTTCTTCGAGCGAGCACATCCAAGGGATCGACCATGGCTATTGCGGGGCCGCGTAGTAGCGCCGCGGCCGCGGAATACTCCGTGCATCCCGTGACTGCGATTTGCGCCCCGTGTGTCGCAAGCCACTCAATCGATTCGCGCAGTCGCGCAACGGCTTGCGGTGAAACGACGTCACCCGTTGCCTTCACGCCCCATTCCGGGTGATACGCAATCTCCATCGTGCCCGCCTGTGCGGCGTCGTCTGTTGCGTAAGGCGTTACGACGCGGAATCCGCGGTCGCCGAAATGCTTCGCGTACATTCCGGCTTTGCCGCAGCCGTCGGTTTGCAGCACGCCGACGACGTCGACCTCGGGAAAGTGGCGATGAATGTGCTCGGCCGTGACGTCGATGATGTGGATCCACGGTATTGATAGCGTCGCGGCGACTTCTTCGTAGAATGCGTGCGCGGTGTTGCAGACGACGACCATGAAGTCGGCGCCGCCGTGTTCGAGCAGGCTTGCATACATGGAAATGAAGTCACCTGAGTGCTCGGCCTTGCCGTGCAGGCTCGCCGTTCGATCGGGCGTGTGCGTCGCGTTCACCAACACCCACATCGGATGATCCTGGTCGGTGCGCGCGCCGAGCTCCGTACTAACGCGCAGCATGCGCCGTTCGAGCTCGATGTGCGCGAGCGGCCCCATCCCACCGAGAATGCCGGGAACCAGCGCTTGTTTCGTGGTCGCCATGGCGCAAGTATACCAGGCGCCTGCTCGTTGCTGCGAGAATCGCATCGGGTAGTATGAGGCGCGCGTCATTACTGCTCGTTGCCGGTGTGTTGCTCGCGTCGACGCCACGGCCGTCAACGGCACCGGACATCGCCGCCATTCAAAAGCGTGGCACGCTTCGCGTGGCGATGCTTTCGTACGATCAGCCTCCGTTTTTTGAACGAAGCGCGACAGGCGAATTACGGGGCATCGACGTCTCGCTCGCCCGCGGTATCGCCGCATCGCTCGGCGTTAAGGTGGTCTTCGATCGTGCCGCCGCCACGTTCGATGCGGCGGCGGCAGCGGTGAGAAGAGGCCGCGACGACATCGCGGTGAGCAAGATGAGCGTGTCCACCGCGCGTGCGCAAAGCCTGCTATTTACGCATCCGTACGTTCGCATGCACCGCGCGTTGCTCTTCAACCGCGTGGCCTTCGCCAAGCTTACGAAGGGGCGCACGGCATGGGATGTCGTCCATCGCTTCGACGGCACGCTCGGGGTCGTCGCGCATTCCTCCTACGCCGCCGAGGCCCGCAGCCTGTTTCCGTACGCGCACGTCGTGAGCTTCGCGCGCTGGGGTGATCTCGTCGATAGCGTTCGGTCCGGCGCCACAACGGCCGCCTTTCGGGATGAGCTGAGCGTTCGCGCCGCTGTGATCGACCGACCGGACACTGCGCTTAGGTTTCAAACCGTGCTGCTCACCGACACAATTGACGAAATCGCGGCCGCGCTGTCATGGAACGAACCGGCGTTACGCGATCTCATCAATACGTACATCGACCTACACGGCATGCCGTATGATGCGAATACGGTTCTCGCGCGGATGAGCAAACCGTGATCGCGCGGGTGGCGCGACATCCGGTCGTCGTCCTTCTCGCGATCGCTGTTGCCGTCGCTTGCGGCGCGGCCTTCCGCGCGTTCTCGCTTGCGATTGAGCCGCTCGGCGATTTCTACGTCGGGCTTCTTAAGATGTGCGTGATTCCGATGCTCTTCTCAATCGTCGCGCTGAGCATCATGCGTCTAATGGTTTCGGAAAACGCCCGGCGTCACACGGTCGCCGTGCTCTGGGTCTTTCCCCTGTTGCTCGCGGCGACTGCTGGAGTTGCGACCCTCTTCGGTGTCGTGACGCACGGCGGCGGAGCGCCGACGCCGGCGGCGTTGGCCTCACTCGGCGTCGCCGTATTCTCGGCGGAAAAGCCGATCGAAGTGGAACTGAACGGGCCGCCGCCG
>DASSZO010000202.1:0-5839 GCA_035702815.1 Candidatus Aquilonibacter sp.
CGGTTGTCATGATTGTTGCAGAGTATCTCCAGAAGAAGGTCGATCAAGCACCACGGCTCGGAAAGCGGCGAAAGCTGGTGTTCTCACCACCACTAGGGCGAGACAAGCAGGCGACGAAGAGTATCGCCTTCCGAGAGAGCATGGTGCCTTGTAATGGGCACATACTTTTGGTAAGCTAAAGGCGGGTATCACGAGGTACCAAGTCATGTCTACTGCTCACAACTCAACCAAACCCCACGTCGACACGGACGGTTCGCTTTGTCCGCGCTTTCACCGTGCCGTCGAACTCGTCGGACGCCGCTGGACCGGCGCCATCATACGCGTCTTACTTTCCGGTCCCCATCGCTTCAACGAGCTGCTCGGAGCGATTCCCGGCATCTCGGATCGCTTGCTGACCGAGCGCTTGCGCGAACTGGAAGCCGAGTCGTTGATCACGCGGCACGTCGAGCCGGGTTCTCCCGTCAAAGTCGTCTACGAATTGACGTGCGCCGGGGCCGAACTGCAAGAGCCGATGGATTCACTCGGGCGCTGGGCCGAAAAGTGGATCTCGCCGTCGGCGCCGGAAAAGGCCGCGTCCTAGCGCGCGAGGTCGCGCACGAGAACGAACTCGATCCCCTCGGCCTGAAGTTCCGGCACTAACGCTTTAACGGCGGCCAAGGTCGTCGGCTTCGGATGCCCGATCGCAATCGCGCTGCCCGTCCGTTTTGCAATGGCTGCGGCTTCCCGCAACTGCTGTTCTGAATATGCCACGTCGGCTTTGTTATCGAGAAAGACGTCGCGGGCAGCGGTTTTCACTCCGTTTGCCGCGGCGATCTGCTCGCCGACGGATGCAGCGTTCGTGCGTGAATCGATAAAGAAGAGATTGCGCTTTGCCAGCACGTCGATGACGTCGGTCATCACGCGCGTGTCGGCGCTGCCCTTGCTGCCTTCATGATTGTTGACCCCCTGTGCCAGCGGCACTTGCGCGAGATCGTTTTCGAGCTGCGCCGTGATTTGCGCGTCGGTCATCGCGGTCGTCACTTTTCCGGGGCCCGGATTCATGCCCGAAAGCGTATCCATCGGGAGATGCAGCATCACGCCCTTGCCCGCGTCGTGAGCTTCCTGCGCGATCGTCGCGGTGCCGTGGACGTCGGGTAGGACCGAGAGCGTTACCGGAACCGGCAATGCGATGAAACCACGTTCGGTGCTCAGCCACTGGCCGCAATCGTCAACGATGATGGCCAGCTTCGGCGCATTGGGATTCCCGGCTCGCGGCGGCAGCGGCGCAAGGGACGCACGTGCGCTCGTGCTCGCCGTCGGCGATGGCTGTGCAGACGGCGTCGGCGATTCGGTCGCAACCGCGGCGGTCGGAAGTTCGCTCGGCGTTTCTAACGGCGTTTCGCTGGGCGGCGGCGTGACGGCGCTCACGACCGTTTTGTGCGGGTGATGCTTGCGTTCCGAGGGCCGGAGGAGAAACCAGCCGGCGGCGACGGCGATGAGTACGAGGACGAAAAGAATCGGGAGGGGAGAGCGGGACGCGCGCGTTTTTCGCGCTGGCTTACGTTTCGGCACGACGAACGGCTGTTCGCGTTACCAGGCCGCAAAGACCTTTGCCGGAAATCACGGCGCGCATGACCGACGTATTGCGCGACGCATTGACGGGAATTCACGTCGTTGCGCTCACCACGAATATTCCCGGCCCGGTCGCGGCCGCGCGGCTGCGTGCAATGGGCGCACGCGTCACGAAAATCGAGCCGTTGCATGGCGACCCGCTCGCGATCGCGGCGCCGCAATGGTATTCCGAAATCACGTCGAGCCTTCAGGTGCTACAGCTCAACTTTCGTGAGAGCGGCGCGCGCGCCGCGCTCGATGCGCATCTGGATGGAGCCGATGTCCTCTTGACCGCAATGCGCGCGCGGTCACTCGAACGCATCGGATTGCGATGGGATGAGGTGCACGCGCGCCACCCACGACTTTCGATGATCGCGCTTTCCGGCGAGCCGCCGCCCGACGACGATCGCGCCGGCCACGACCTCACCTATCAAGCGCGGGCGGGAACGATCGCTCCGCCGGCGATGCCGCGGGCACTCATCGGTGACATGGCGGCGGCCGAGCGGGTCGTTGCGATGACGCTCGCCGCGCTCTTTGCGCGCACGGCATCGGGCGAAGGATCGTTGGTGAACGTGAGCATCGTTGAATGCGCGCGCGATTTTGCCCAACCGTATGCGCATGGGATGACGCGTCCGGACGGCTCGCTGGGCGGCGCTCTTCCGGCGTACGGCCTGTACGAAGCGCGGGACGGGTGGGTCGCGGTCGCCGCGCTCGAACCGCATTTTCTCGAGCGCCTGATGTCCTTGCTCGGAATCGAATTTCTTACACGCGAGGCGATCGCTGCGGCTATTGCGACGCGCAGAGCGATCGAATGGGAGACGTTGGCGCAAGCCCACGACGTGCCTATTGCGGTGGTTCGCTAACCCGAGGAATCGCGACATCGGCGGCAGTAGAAGATGCACCGTGCAGATTAACGGAAAATCGTTCCTCGTAACCGGCGGCAGCTCGGGTTTAGGCGCCGCCTGCGTTCGCGAACTTCACGCGGCGGGCGCGAGCATCACCATTCTCGACATCGGCGCGCACGGTGAGGATCTCGCGAAAGAACTGGGCGCGCGCGTGCGGTTTCAACGCACCGATGTGACGGACGAATCGCAAGTTGCCGACGCAATCGCGACCGCCCTAGAAGCATTTGGGCGCGTCGACGGCGCGATCAACTGCGCCGGTATCGCGACGGCGGAACGCGCGGTGGGCAAAGAAGGGCCGCAGCCGCTCGGACACTTCAGCAAAGTGATTGCCGTGAACCTCATCGGGACGTTCAACGTGATTCGCCTCGCCGCCGCACAGATGATGAAGCAGCCGGTCGAGTCCGGCGAGGACCGCGGCGTGATTATCTGCACGGCTTCCGTTGCGGCGTTCGACGGGCAAATCGGTCAGGTCGCGTACGCCGCGTCGAAGGGTGGAGTCGTCGCGATGACGCTTCCGCTCGCCCGCGAGTTCGCGCAAAGTCAGATTCGCGTGTGCTCGATTGCGCCGGGCATCTTCGACACGCCGATGCTCGCCGGACTTCCGGAGGCAGCGCGCGAGTCACTCGGAAAGCAGACGCCGTATCCGGCGCGTCTGGGACGGCCGGCTGAATACGCCGCGCTCGCGAGACAGATCATCGAGAATCAGATGCTCAACGGCGAGGTCATTCGCTTGGACGGCGCAATTCGTCTAGCGCCGCGCTAGCACTTTGATCGGCGCTGCCTGCGAATTCACCAGCGCCGGAAACCGGGCTTTGAGCGCCTGTAATTTCGGAATATCGTTGTAGACGATGTAGTCGCTGTCCGGATTATGAACCAGATAATCCTGGTGGTATGATTCGGCGGCATAAAAACCGTGGAGCGGCGCGAGCTGCGTCACGATCGGTCCGTGATACACGTGACGCTTTTCGAGCTGCGCGATGTACGCTTTCGCTTCGGCCTGCTGTGCGGCGGTCGTATAAAAGATCTCCGATCGATACTGCGTGCCGTGATCGGGCCCCTGATAGTTCAGCTCTGTGGGATCGTGCGCGACGAGGAAGTAGACGTCGAGGAGCTGTTTGAACGAAATCTTCGCCGGGTCGTAGACGACGTCGACGGACTCGGCGTGGCCGGTCATGCCGGTGCTCACGATCTCGTAGTGCGCGGTCGCCGCCGCGCCGCCGGAGAAGCCGGCGGTCACGTGTTGGACGCCGCGGAGCGATTCGAAGACGGCCTGCATCCCCCAGAAGCACCCGCCGGCGAGCACGACGTGCTCGCTTGCAGCGAGGGCCGTGCCAGGCGACGTGAGGAGCAGCAGCGCGAAGGTCACGAGAGCCGAGAGCCGTTTGATCATACTCCTATAACGCGCGGGGCGCTTGCGCGGATGAATGTAACGCCGGAGCCTCAGGAATCGTTAGGCCGGAAGAAGTATGTCTACAAGGATGAATCCGCGCCGTCGCGTGATGCCCTGGTTCGTCGCGCTCGTCTTTAGCGCGGCGCTGGCGCTTGCATTTGCCCCCGGGCACTCGGCCGCGGCCGCTCCGGCCCGTGAGGTCACGCCCATTCCGTCGATGTCGCCGGACGACTTGCTCGCTGCGATTCGAAACCGCTTCCGTTCGCACCGGCCGCCGCCGCCGTACGAAGTGTACGTGATCACGCGCAAGCAAGAGACGAATTACGGCTATCCCGATTACGCCAACAGCTACACGGACCATGTCTGGTATCGCTCGTACGATCACGCCGCGCTCGAACGGCGCGAGACGGAGTTGGGCGACATCGGCCAGATGCGATTCGAACGGCCGGTCTTCAATCAGGCGACCGACCCGGGGCCGCCGACGGCCGACGTCTTCGAACCGGCACCGCTTCACACGCCGCCGGCCGACTTCGTTCCGACGCCCGAGGCGTCGATGCCGCCGGTTATCGTCACCGTTAAGGCGCGCGGCGAATTCGACTATCGCGTGACGTCGGTTACGCATGAAGGCGACGAACTGCACTTAAAACTGCAGCCTCGCCGCCAGCCGGACCGAAACCGTTTGCGCGAACTGTGGGTGGACGCGAAGACACTCGATCTGCGCAAGCTCGTCGCGACCGACAAATTATTCGTCGAAAAGGGGCCGATCTATCCGGTACTCTTCACTGTGACGTTTAAGATGTATGAGACCATTCCGGTTATCACGCACATCCACGGCGTCGTGTACGGCGGATACGACGGCGACGGGCAAGTCGTCGACTACGACTTCACCGATTTGAAATTCCCGCTGCACCTACCCGATTGGTACTTCAATCCGCGCGATTATGCGCAGCACGTCAACGACGCACCGGAGTAGTCAGGTTCGGACGTAGAGCGTCCACGGCCGTTCGGGATGATGGTCCGGTGGGAAACGGTCGCCCGCATTAAAATGCTCGCGATGTCCGCATTCGGCACACTCGTAATCGCCGGATTCCGGAATCGTTTGCCCTTCGTGCCCAAAGACTTCTGCCATGAAGCATCCGTACCCGAACGCTCGTTAGCGGTAACGGCCGAGATCGAATCGGATCGCGTATCGGTCGCCATACCCGTCGACGAAGTGTAGCGTCTCGGTCGTCGCACAGGACGGGCTCGCGAAACGATAAGTGAGCGAGCCGACCCACCGTTGCTCGCGAAACGTTCCAACATCGTAAAAATCGCTCGACGGCCCGAAAATGGCGCGCCGTCCGGAGCGCGCGGTACCCGACGGCGACGTCAGCAGAGCTTGCGAAAAGTGCGAAAGGAAGTGCTGGTCCATCGCGGTTTTACTGTGCGCGTATACCACGAAGCCAAGACGGTCGCGCGCTTGCTCGTAGAGCTGCATCTCAAGGGCATGTGTGAGGCGATCGCCCTGAAGACGGTGCAGGTAGGCGTAATAGCGAACGCGTTCGTATGGTGTCTCGATCACGATCGCATCGACACCGGCCTTGCCGTGGACCGCGCGTAATGGATCCTTCGATTGATAGATCAACCAGGGTCGCACCCCGTATGCGTCGTGTGCATCAGCCATTGCGGCACCTTCCCGCGCCGCCTGCTCGGCGAGCGCGGGAGTAAATGCGTGCAATGTGACGCACGCGGCGAGTTCGATCATAGCGAGTAGATGAAGATCGACGGCTTGCCCTGTGCGCCCCAGGTTAGGCGCGAAATATTTCCGGACGTTAACGCAACGTATTGACGGCCCGAAGCGCCGTACGTAATAACACCGCCGGCGATCGAGCCTTGCGTGTGATCTTTGAAGAGCAGCTTGCCGTTGGCGCTATCGAAGACGAGAAAGTTCCCGCTCATGTCGCCGGTCAGCGTT
>DASSZO010000011.1:0-6469 GCA_035702815.1 Candidatus Aquilonibacter sp.
ACGATTCGATCGCGACGCCGCCGGCTGCGATGAGGATCGGATAGACCGCGCCCATATAGTAGTGCTTGCCGTGCGAGACGATCATTTCGATCACGAGCAGTATGTACGCGAATCCAAACGCGCGAAACGGCGCTTTGCGCAGCAGCCAGATGAGCCCGATGATCCAGACCGGGAACAGAAACAGATTCGTGATGATGACTTGTTGGATGAGGTAGAGCAGGGGGCCGGCGACGAGATTCTTCCCATCTTGGCCGTTGCGCAGCAGCTCGAGCATCGGAAACCCGTAAGCGGCTTGCCAGATGAAATTGGGGAGCGCGATGAGCAGCATGACCGCGATTCCGGCTGCAAACCATGGCGTACGCATCACGGTGCGCTGCGGCGTCAAGAGCAGTCCCGCGACGAGGGCGATCAAGAAGAAGACGATGCTGTATTTGCTCTCGAGCGTGATTCCGGCGATGGCACCGGCGAGCAGCCAGAGACGGGCGTCGGCCCCTTTGATGAGGCGGACGATCGCGTACGCCAGCAGCGGCCACGTCCAAAGATTCAGTTCGTCGGTTGAGACCTTCATCCCAAAACTCGTCAGGACGAGCGTGCAGATGAACACGAGCGTTGCGAAGAGCTGGGCGAAGACGCTGCCGCCGAACTCGTCCACGAGCAGACACATCGTGTACGCCGAGGCAGCGCCGAAAAGCGCCGGAACCATGCGCAGCAGCCAGAGCGAATGTCCCAAGAGCTGCGTTGCCGCGGCGAGCAGCGGCACGAGCGGCGGCTGATCGACGTATCCCCATTGCGGATGGAAGCCGCAGATGATGAAATAGAGCTCGTCACGGAAGTAGCCGTAGTGCGCATTGCCGAGCGCATGGATGAAGAGAACCAGTGCCGCGGAAATCCACGGCATCGTACGCTTGGTCATTGGACGCTCCTTACTTCAGCAGGTCCGCGCGTTTGGCGGCATAGCGGCGACTCCAGGCGATTTCCGTACCGTCCCGCATGTTGATCTTGTAGTCGCCGTGAAACCACGGATGAATCTCCGCGATTTCGTCGATGTTGACGATGTGTGAGCGATGGACGCGCGCAAAGTGGGCTGGATCCAATCGCGACTCGAGCGATTCGAGCGTCGCCCGCAGACTGTGTTGCCCGCGCGCCGTGTGCACGACGACGTTGTTGCCGTCGGATTCGAGCCGCACGATCTCGCGGGTTGCGACGAAGAACGAGCGTCCCTCGTTTGGAATCAACAGCCGCCGCACGAACTGCTCTTCATTGCGAATCTTCGAGAGCGTTTCCGCGAGCGTCGCCGTGTCGGGCGTTGCATCGAGGGAGCGCCGAGCGCGTTCGAGCGCGCGTTCGAAGCGTTCCTTGTCGTACGGCTTGAGCAGATAGTCGAGGGCGCTGACCTCAAACGCTTTGACGGCGTATTGGTCGAACGCCGTAACGAAGACGATCGACGGCGGCCGTTCCGCCCGGATCAGGGCTTCGGCAACGCCCAAGCCGTCTAAATCCGGCATATGAATGTCGAGGAAAACGAGCTGGGGTTTCGTCATCGAGATGAGATCGAGCGCATCGATGCCGTTCGAGGCTTCGGCAACGAGGGTCACGTCATCGTGCTCTCCCAGAAAGCGCGCGAGCTTTCGTCGCGCGGGCGCCTCGTCGTCGGCGATCATGACGGGAATCGGCATTAGCGGCTTCCTTCCGTATACGGAAAGCGAAGGGTTGCGACGGTTCCACCGCCGGTGAGCGGCTCGATTGCAAATGAGGCGCGATCGCCGTACATGTACTCTAAGCGCGAGGCGACGTTCGAGAGCCCGATGCCGTGCGTTGCGCCGGGAGCGTACCCGACGCCGTCGTCGGTTACGCGGATGATCGTGGAACCGTTCGAACGCGCGACGCCGACGGCAAGGTCGATCGAACTGCGCGTCGACCCCATCCCGTGGCGGATGCTGTTTTCCAGGAGCGGCTGCAGAAGCATGAAGGGAACCATCGCTTCGCGTGCCTCGTCGTCGACGTCGATCGTGAGCATCAGGTTGCGCTCCAGGCGCGTCTTCATGATGTCGACGTACATGCGTTCGACCCGCAGTTCTTCGTCGAGATTGACCGATTGTACACCGCTCGAGTCGAGGACGTAGCGCATGAACTCGCTGACCTTGGCCAACATGCTGTCCGCTTTGGCCACGTCTTCGTACATCACCGACGAGATCGCGTTGAGCGTATTGAAAAGAAAATGCGGCTGGAGCTGGAGCCGGAGATTCTCGAGCCGCGCCTCGGCGAGCTTCTTGGAAATTTCTTGCATCTCGAGGAAACGGTTGATGAGGTACAACGTCGCGACGACCATCCCGTAGTACACGATGTCGTTTGCCGCTTCCGATGGAAGCTCACGGAAGAACCCGAAGATCTGCTCGCCTGAAACGCCGAAGATCGGTGCCAGCGCGAATCGGAAGAAGTCGTTGATCGTCGTGTGTCCGAGCGTGTAGATGACGTAGCCGGCCAGGTTTGCGAGGATGGCGGCCGGGATCGTCTTGCGCGTGATCGGGAAGCGCCGAACAACGGCGTTGAGGAAGGGCAGCATCAGCATCGCGCTCCATGCACCGCTCAACTCGTAGAGGAAGCGTTCGTTGAGGTGCATCGACGGGTTGAAGATCAGATCGTCGAGGTGCTGGTGGAGCGCGAAGAAGACCCCGATCGCCGTGTAGATGGCGAACGTCCAAACGGCCACGACCGGGTTGCGGAAGTTCATGGATAGGTTGTACAGCCCCGGGTTACTCGAAAGCAATCAGGCTGTGACGAGCGGGACGAGAAGGACGTTAAGGCGCTTGCGCTTCGCGGACGATGCGGCTGGCCATTTGGGCAAAAACCCATTCGTGAAAGAGCGCGACCGCGTACCAGTAGAGGTGACCGAGTAGACCCTGCGGTTCGAAGAAGGCTGTTTGGCGCAAGCGGCTGCCGCTGCCGTCCGGCTCCGCCTCAAATTGAAGCCATGCGCGCCCCGGCAATTTCATTTCGGCTCGTAGCCGCAGGAGGTGGTTCGGCTCGTACGCTTCGACCCGCCAGAAGTCGACGGCATCTCCGACCCGCAACTCGTTCGGCGACCGGCGACCGCGCCGAAGTCCGACGCCGCCGGCGAGGCGATCCAGCCACCCGCGCAGACGCCAGAGGCCGTTTGCGACCAGCCAGCCGCGTTTGCCGCCGAGTGAGGTGAACACGCGTGCAACCCGTTCGGGCGATGCAGACGTCGTTCGCACGCGCATGTCGATGAGCATGCCGTCCACGACGCCGGTAAAATCGCTTGGTAACGTTCGCCGCCCAAATGCATCGAACCACGTCGTTTGCACTTCGACGCTGCGATAGCGGTCGAGTGCGAGCTGCACGGCGGCGTCGAATCCGATCGGCGAAATCGATGGGAAGTCGCGGCGCGCCGACGGATCGCGCACGACGACCTCGTTGTGCAGTCCGAGAATCAACGGTTGCGCGAGCTTCGCTGGGATCGGCGTGACGAGATGCACCCAATACGACGACAATCGCGCCGTGAAGAACGGAACGACGATCAGCCGCCGCTTCAGTCCGCGTATCGCCGCGTAGCGCAGCATCATGTCGCGGTAGGTGAGCCGGTCGGCGCCGCCGATCTCGTAGGTCCGGCTGTCTTGCGCGCTAAGGGTGAGCGCCGCCGTTAAATATGAAAGGACGTCGCGAATGCCGATCGGCTGGCAGAGCGTCGTGACCCATTTGGGCGCGATCATGACCGGCAGCCGTTCGGTCAGGTAGCGCATCATCTCGAAACTGATCGAGCCGCTCCCGATGATCATCGCTGCCCGAAATTCGATGGTCGGGACGCCCGACGCGCGCAGCACGTCGCCGACTTCGTGCCGGCTGCGCAGATGCTTCGAGAGATCGTCGCTCGCCGAACCCAGACCGCCGAGATAGATGATGCGCTTGACGCCGGCGCGCTTGGCAGCTTCGCCGAAATTGCGCGCGGCATCGCGATCGGCTTGGGCGAACGCTCGCGTCGATGCCATCGAGTGGATTAGGTAATACGCAGCCTCGCAGCCTTCGAGCGCACGTTCGACCGAGGCGTAATCGTGAATGTCGCCTTCGCGCAACTCGACCGCGTCATCGAAGCGTCCGCGAAGGCGCTCCGCCGCGCGGGCGAAGCACACGACCTCGTGTCCTTCGCGTCGGAGCAGCGGACCGAGCCGTCCACCAATGTATCCGGTGGCTCCGGTGACCAAAACTCTCACGCGACGCAGCCTCTCATACGACTAGAAAACAGCACGGGACGCTGCAGCCGTTGCAGCGTCCCGTTGTTTTCGGTGCCGGCCGGTCTTATTTCGGGTCGAACTGACCGGTAAGAATCATCTGCTCGGAGAGATCGCGAGCGGTCTTGTATTCGGGCCCGAGCTTTTCCATCTCTTCGTCGAAGATCTGTGAAAGCGAAGCGGGCGTGTACGGACCCGGGTAACGAAGACGCTGCGCGATCATCAGACGATAGATGCGATCGGTTGCAAGGTCTTCCATGTATCCGTCGAGCAGACTCGCGCCTTTGCCGTCGAGCACACCCTTACGATACCGAATAACGGTTCGCACGGCCGCGCGCGTACCGTCGAGCGTCGTCGTTCCGACGCCGGTCGGTGCCGGCCGTAGATCGGGATGCGTCGTCGTCATTTGCGGGCGCTTTTCGAGTTGATTCGGTGCGGGGAATTGCGCGACCGCAATCGCGTTCTGATCGGGATGACCGGTCCACGCGCCGTCCATCAGGCAGTTCGCTTCATTCTTCTTATCGCGTTCGAGAACCGCAAGCGCGCGCTCGTTGAGTTCGGCATCCTCGCGGCTCGGATAGAGCGCGGTCATGCCGCCGATCGCCAGCGCACCGTGCTTGTGCGTGATTTCCGGAAGCAGCGTGCGAAGATTTTGAAAGAACGGAACGTCGAGCGGGATCGTATTGCGATCCGGCAAGAGCCACGCCGGGTCGTGCAGATTGAAATGGATCAGGCTGGCCATATAATCCCAGCGTCCGAGATTCAGGCCGACGATATAGTCGCGCAGGTTGAAGAGAAACTCTTCCATCTGGTACGCCATCGGATGCGATTCGACCAGCGCCATCGCTTTGATCGAACCCGGCGTCCAGCCTTTGGCTTCGATCAGCGTATCGAAGAGCGCTTTCCACCACAACGCCTCTTCGGCGGATTCTGATTTCGGAATATAGATGCAGAGCGGATGCTTCAGCCGCGCGTAGTCCAGACGGTACACCAACAGCGCAACATCAAACAGCGACGCACTCGTCAACTCCTCAGCTCTGTCATCCTGAGCGGCTCTGTCATCCTGAGCGGCTCTGTCATCCTGAGCTTGTCGAAGGACACCCGCTTGCGACAGGTGCAAGCCGCGGACCCGGTTCCACACGACGGTATCGCTCGGCTTGATGCCGACCGTGCCGCCGCGTTTCTTATCCTCATACGTCAATTCGCCGTAGAGCGCTTTGACGACGTTGTCGTGGCCGAGCATCGAATGCTCCCACGCGTTGACCATCGAGTCTTCGAGATCGAGCATCACGCCGGGCGCGCCCGAATTGATCATCTTGACGACGAGTTCGGCATCGTCGGCCGGACCCGTCATCTGATTGCGCTGATCCTTGCACCACTCGGGCAACTCGATACGCCAGTCCGTCGTCGTTGCTTCCGACGGCGGAAGATACGTCGGCAGGTCGCCCGCGTGGGCGCGCGCGAGCTGTGCTGCTCGCGCGCGCGCCAGGTTTTGCTGCCAGGGAGTGAACCGCTCGTGGAGCGGCCGGTAAAACTCCGCGAAACCCGCCGGCAAGTCGCGGTTGAGCGTGAAGTTGGCGGGGGCGACGTTCATGCTAGACAGCCGCGACCGCCTTGCCGTTCTTGGCTTTGGTTTCGTAGAACTGTTCGGCTTCGGTCGATCCGTGCAGCGCGGTCGTCGAGGATTGCCCCTCGCTGATCACTTGCGCGACTTCGTCGAAGTAGCCGGTGCCGACTTCGCGTTGGTGACGCGTCGCGGTGTAGCCGAACTCTTCGCTTGCGAATTCGCGCTGTTGGAATTCCGCGTAGGCCGACATGCCGCGGTCTTTGAAGTCGCGCGCGAGCTCGAAGAAGCTGTAGTTGAGCGCGTGGAACCCGGCCAGCGTGATGAACTGGAACTTATATCCCATCGCGTTGAGCTGTTCGCGGAACGTCGCGATCGACTGATCGTCGAGCTTCTTTTTCCAATTGAAGGACGGCGAACAGTTGTACGCGAGCAGTTTGCCGGGGAACTTCGCGTGGATTGCTTCGGCAAATTCGCGCGCTTCCTCGATGTTCGGTTCCGACGTTTCGACCCACAGCAGGTCGGCATACGGCGCGTAGGCGAGGCCGCGCGCGATGCACGCGCCTAAGCCTTGCTTCGTGCGGAAGAATCCCTCGGGCGTACGCTCGCCGGTGATGAATTGGCGATCGACCGGATCGACGTCGCTCGTCACGAGCGT
>DASSZO010000249.1:0-4297 GCA_035702815.1 Candidatus Aquilonibacter sp.
TGAGTACCGGACCGAAGAGCGCCGACGGGATCACGGCAATGCCGTACAATGAAATCAGCGCATAGAGAGCCCCGTAGTCCTCGACACCAAGGCGACGACTCGCCAGGGCGTGGAACGCGAATCCTCCGACGCTAAGAATCATGCTCGCGCCAAACACGAGCGCTCCCGCGCTAAAGATCGAGCGGAGAGAAAACGTTTGCGAGGGGCCCCCGGCGGTCATTGCCGCTCGCTACGACGGACGGCACGAACACTCCCGGCATGCGCCGATGGAACGACAGCGAAGGTACCGGTATGAACGTAGCGAGGACGGCAATCGACGGTGCGCTGGAGATCACGCCCGCGGTGTTTGCCGACGACCGCGGTTATTTCAAAGAGATGTACGCGGTGACGCGCTTTCGCGATGCCGGCATCGCCCAACCGTTTCTTCAGGACAACGTCTCGTTATCGAAACGGTTGACCTTGCGCGGCCTTCACAGCGACCCTCGCATGGCGAAACTCGTCCAAGTGCTACGCGGCTCGGCCTACGACGTGATCGTCGACATACGGAAGGGAAGCCCTTCGTATCTGCGGTGGATCGCACTCACCCTCACCGAAAAAAACCACAAGCAGCTCTACATTCCAGCGGGCTGCCTGCACGGCTTTCTCGCCCTTGAAGATGACACGCTTCTGGTGTACAAGCAAACGGCGGAGTACGATCCCCGCCAAGAGATCGGGGTGGCGTGGAATGACCCTGACCTGCGCATCGACTGGCCCCTGCGCGCCGAGCCGCCGCTGCTCAGCGTCAAAGACGCCGCAAACCGGACGCTTCGCGAACTCGGCTACCTGTAACAAACCCGATTAGCCGAAGTACCAGGACCCAGAGGGAAACGAGAAACGAGAGGGATGGCCATCGAGGCGGAGAGCGACGAAGCTCTCGTCCGGCGCATCCGGGACGGCGAGACGGAACTCTTCGCCCTTCTGGTCGACCGGTACAAACGGGGCATCGCAAACTTCATCGGAGCAAGCGTTCGCAGCTCGTCCGATGTGGCGGACCTCTCGCAGGAGACGTTCTTGCGGGCCTACGCGCATCTCGGCACGTTCAACCCGCAGCTCGGTAGGTTCTCAACCTGGATCTACCAGATCGCGCGCAACGTCGTGCGGACGCACCTGGGCAAGGCGCAAAAGCGCCCGCAGACCCAAGAGCTGCCCGAAGACCAGACGCTCGAGAACGCGCTCCCGGATCCCGCAGAAGAATCGGATCCCGCGGGCGGGATCCTCCGGCGAGAAGCCGAGCGCGAACTGCGCGAAGCGCTCGCCGAGTTACCGGAACGAACGAGGACGGTCTTGGCCTTGCGATACTTCGACAACATGGAATACCACACGATCGCGAGCACGCTCGGGCTCTCGCTCGGCAACGTCAAGACGTTGATTCATCGCGGCAAGATCGCCCTGGCGAAGAAAATGCAGGAGCGCGATGCGCGCGCCCGCGCCGGCGGCGCCGCCGAACAACGAGGAGGCACTCGTGCGCTGCTCCTCGTGTGAGGTTCTCCTCGATCGATTCGTCGAAGCCACGCTGCCCGCTCGAAAGATGGCGGCGGTTTCGTCACATGTCAAAACGTGCGCGACGTGCGCCGAGCTGGTGAACGAACTGCGCGTCGTCGACGCGCTGATGGCCACCACCAAGCCGGTCGAACTCCCGGCGAACTTCACCTTCGCGTTGATGGCCGAAGTGCGAACGACGCCGGTAACGATTCAGCGCCGTCTCTCGGTCTGGGCGTTCCTCACGTTCTATCTGGTTGCCGCGTGGATCGTGCTCAGCGGCGCATTCACGCTCTTTGGCGCACGCGCGTCGTCGCTTCAACAGTTCGCGCAAGCGGCCGGATCGGCCGCCGCTGAGGTGCTCTCGGTGCTCACCGGCATCGCGCACGGCTTCGGGTCGTCGGCGCCGGTCATCGTCGGCGTCGTGAGCCTCGTGCTCTTTGTCGACGTCCTGCTCGCCGGGGCGCTGATCTTCTTCTATCGTTCGGTACGCCCACGGCTCGCCGACGCCATCGCTCGCTCGGAGGCTTTATGAGAACGCACCTCTTTCGGTTTGGTTTGCTCGGGGCGTTCCTCATGGCGATCGTCGCCACGACGGGATTTGCCCAAGCCGCAGCGCGCTCGGTCTATCACGGCGGCACGTATTTCGGATCGGTCGCGGTCGAGCGCGGACAAGTGGTCGACGGTGATCTCAACGTCATCGGCGGCGACGCGACGATCGAAGGCACCGTCAACGGCGACGTGAACGACTTCGGCGGCAACATCAACGTACGCGACGGCGGACACGTCGAAGGGCACGTCAATCAAGTGGGCGGCGACGTCGCCGACAGCTTCATTCCGTGGTCGGCGAGCGGCACCGACGTGCGCGAGTACGCGCCCAACTATCATCTGTGGTGGCGCATCGCGTGGGATGTCGTCGTCCTGGTCTGCTTCCTGATCTTTCCGTTGCGGGCGCGCATGGCGGTCGGCCGTCTGGAACAGCATCCGGGACTTGCCACCGGCGTCGGCCTCATCGGCTGGGTCGCGATACTGCCGCTGGCGGTATTGCTGGCCATCACCGTCGTCTTGATCCCGTTGATTTTCGTCGAGTTCGTTCTGCTGACGGCCGCGGTGTTCATCGGCACAGCGGCGCTCGCGCTCCTCGTCGGACGGCGCTTCTACGAACTGCTCTCGCCCAGCGCAACGCCATCGCCGTTAGTCGCCCTGATCCTCGGGCTCACGCTCCTGACGGCCGCTCAGTTGGTGCCGATCGTCGGCGTGCTCGTCACGCTGCTCACGATGCTCGTGGGCCTCGGCGCGGTGTTGCTGACCTTCATTCCGGAGGCCGCTGCGCCCGCCGGCATCCCGCCCCAGCGGCCGACGATAGGCGGACCGCCGATGCCCATCGGCTAATAGTCCCCCCAGTATGACGACCGTATCTCGCGCGGCGAAATTCGCCGAACGCACCGCCCGGCTTCGCGCCTCAACCATCCGCGAGATGCTCAAGGTCACTCAACAACCGGACGTGATTTCATTCGGCGGCGGCCTTCCGGCGCCGGAACTCTTTCCCACCCGCGAGATTGCCGAGTGCACCGCCGAGGTAATGGATGAGTACGGCGCGGCGGCGCTTCAGTACGGCGTCACCGAAGGCATTCCGGAGATGCGGACCTGGGTGGCCGACCGTTTGTCGCACCGGCTGCACACGCTCTTCGATCCGAACGAGATCCTGATCGTCAACGGCTCGCAACAGGGCCTCGACCTCATCGGCAAGATCTTCCTCGATCCCGGCGATCACGTCGTGCTCGAGCATCCGTCGTACCTCGGCGCGATTCAGGCGTTCGACGCGTATCAAGCGCGCTATCTTAGCGTGGAGACCGACGAGAACGGCATCGTGCCGCACTCGCTCGAGCGCGTGCTCGAACACGCCGATCCGTTCCCCAAGTTTTTGTACCTCGTTCCGAACTTCCAAAATCCGACGGGACGCACGCTCGCGGCCGACCGCCGCGAAGCGATCGTGCGCATCTGCGAGCGCTTCGACCTGCCGATCGTCGAAGACGATCCGTACGGCGAGTTGCGCTTCGAGGGTGAAGATCTACCGTCGTTGACTTCGCTTGCGAAAACCGCGTGCGTGATTTACTCGGGAACCGGGAGCAAGATCATGGCACCCGGTCTGCGCATCGCCTGGCTCGCAATTCCCGATCACGACGTGCGCGAAAAAATTGCTCTTGCCAAACAAGGCACCGATCTTCAGACCGGATCGCTCGCGCAATACGTGTTTCACCGTTACGCGAGCAAACGTCATGCGTTTGAAGCGCACGTCGATCGCATCGTCGAGACGTACGCGCATCGCCGCGACGTGATGGTCAAAGCGCTCGGCGAGATGATGCCCGACGGCGTCGAGTTCAACCGGCCCGACGGCGGTATGTTTCTGTGGGCACGGACTCCGGGTATCGATACGACGGAATTACTCAAGCTGTCTGCGCAGCAAAAAGTCGTCTTCGTTCCGGGCGTGAGCTTTTATCCCGAACGAGACGTCCACGACGGGATGCGTCTGAACTTCTCAAACGCATCCGAAGAAAAGATTCAAGAAGGCATCCTACGCCTAGCCGCCGCCGTCCGCGAATTCAAAGTCTAACCTGTCATTCTGAGCTTGTCGAAGAACTGTCATCCTGAGCCTGTCGAAGGAGAACCTTTGTGCCTTGTTTTGTAACTGGAATCGTGCCCACGGAGAACGTTAGCGAGCTTGAATCGATGCTCGGTGCGATGCCCGGCATCGACCGCAGCAAGCTCAGCATCATTA
>DASSZO010000251.1:0-2609 GCA_035702815.1 Candidatus Aquilonibacter sp.
CCGCTCTTCGCCCGCTTGCAGCATCCGCACGAGCAAATGGTTCGCGGAGAATCCCGGCGGTGCGACCGGCGTATGAAGTGACGTCGCGACGCCCTCGAAGCGGCCGCTTTCCGTTTTTCGGTACAGTGCGGCCGCCGAAAGCGCAAGCGCCTCAGCGGGGACCTCGACGAGACCCTCGGAGACCGCCGATTCCTCAATCGCGTACGGCAACGCATCGGCGGCATTGCGCAGATAGCGCTCGGCTTCGCGGCGATGACGGAAAAACACGCGCTCGACGCCCGATTCGATGATCTTGTTGATGCGATCGAGCAGAAAACCGATGACGATTGTTGCGCCAAGCTCCGCCACGACGGCGAGGTGATACTCCGACAGCGCGCGCGAGAACGTCCAGTCGAGCACCGAAACGACGGCGATGACGAAGACCGACAAAATGCCGTACGTAAAGGCGCGGTTGAGCACAAAGTTGACGTCGATCACACGGTGCCGGAGTACCGCATAAGCGACGGTAACCGGCATTGCAATGACGGCATAGCCGACGATCTGCTTCACCGCGAACGGCACGCCGGGAACGAAGTAGACGGCATAGGCTAAAAAGGCGACGACCAGGCCGATTGCGAGAAACCCGAAACGCTGGCGCACTTGAGCCGATGCATGCTTGAACTTGCCGATCAGAATGTACGTCGACAGCGCAAAGGTTAGCAACGGAAGCCAGACGTCGAGCACGGCAACGAACTCCGCGCTACGGCCCGTCGTCCAGATCTGCTGCCAATTGTATGCATACGCCGCGAACGCACAGACGATCGCCACCCAGACGAAACGTTCGAACGTGCGCGAGAATCCGGTCGGGCGATCGTCCGGAAAGCGCAAGACAAACGGCAGCAGCGGCATGACCGAGAAGTTTCCGAACACGGTCATCAGCAAGAACGACAGCGCAGCGAAGAGCGATGCCGAGAGGAGCGAGTGAAAGTACTGAAAGCTTGGACCGGTTGAAAAATACCCGACCGCCACGCCGTAGAATGACCATGTCATCACGGTGGGCCGCAAAAAGACAAGCGCGAACGCCACCGCGAGAAAAACCGTCGCAGGAATGATTGCGAGAAATCCCGTGATTCGATCCCAGGCAGTGAAATGGTCCACGGGTATCGCCGTCATGGTGACGCTAAACTGACGGCCGTCGGGGTGAACGAGCGTGAAGGTGCGGCGATCTCCGGCGCGTGGGAAATCAATCTCCATAGTCTCGCCCGCTGAGGCTGCGCCGACGGCAACGCGGTCGCCGTCGCGAATGCCCGCTGCGTACGCCGGCGAGCCCGCTTCTACGTGCGTAATAAGCGACGTCGAATTGCGCCCCTCGATGCCGAACGTGCCGCCCGACCACCGCCCGGTATAATCGTCGTTGCCCAGCGGAAGGTAGAAGATGAGGAGCACGCACGCGGTGATCGCGATGAGGACGGCGCGCGCAATCAGCTTCATAGCGGGTTCGGACTTCCTTGAACGGGAGGCACCGGGTTTCCGATCGGATCCACGCCGATTACGATGCCGGCATCGCGAAACGCGTCGGCAACTTCCGCGTTGATCACGCGGCGCAGATCGAATTGCCGCAGGGGTGCCGTCCGAATCGATGCGCGCAACACGATGCCGTTGTTCGCCACGTATTCGACGCCCACCCATTCGACCGGCTCGATGACCGCATCGCGCCAGGCGTCGGAACACCCGATCTCCTCGAGGGTGTTGCGGAGGACGTCGACCGCTTTTTTGACGTCGGCGGCCGGGTCGACGGCAATCCGATAGTCGATTCGAGCCCAGTTACGCGACGCGTTGACCACTTGCACGACGGCGCTGTGCGGAATGGTGATGAGGTAACCGCGGGTGTCGCGCAGCTGCACGACCCGCAACGTCAGGTTCTCGACGATCCCGTTGTAATCGCCGATCATCACGTAATCCCCGACGACGTATTGATCCTCCGTTAACACAAGCAAACCGTTGAGCACGTCGCGCACGACGGCTTGAGCGGCAAAACCGATCGCCAACGCCGCAATGCCGCCGATGGTGACGACCGACGCGATCGGAATCTGAAGTTGGCTTAGCGTCGCGAGGACGGCGACGAAAAAGATCATCGCGGTTTTGAATCCGCCGATCGCGCGCGAGATCGTCGGGGCGCGAAGGGCGTGACGCGCGCGCTCTTCACTCGTCGTTCCGTGGTGCGCGTAGAGGTCGGCGAAATGCACGATCGCAAGCTGAAGCAGCCGATCCACGATCCCGGCGACGAGCCAAACCGCGAGGATCCGGCCTAACGCGGACATGATGAACTGTCCGACGGCGGTCGTCTGCGGGAAGAGCAGCAGCGACCACGTGATGCCGCCGACCCACAGCACGACGATCAACCAGATCACGATGCCCGAGAGTGCGCTCAAGCGCGCGATGCGCTGTTCCGGTTGTGCGGCGCGCATGCCGAGCGCGAGTGCGCGCCGCCGTGAATGTTCCGCCTCGTCGCCGGAGTGTCCCGACGCTTCCTCGAGGTTCGACTGCATCGACTGCTGCCGTTCGTCGGCCTGGCGTTTGAGCGTGCGTATCCGGCGACGCATGACGACGAGCACGGCAAGGAGCAGTAG
>DASSZO010000256.1:0-5951 GCA_035702815.1 Candidatus Aquilonibacter sp.
CGGCGACCGCGTGTGGCTGCTCATCGGTTCAACGTCTCCCACGCGGGTCGAGGGCACCTATCATGACGGCACGATCGTCGGAACGGCCTACACCCCCGACAACAACATCTACCGCTTCGCAGCGACGAATCCGATTCTGGAGAAATAAAAGAAAGAACCCCGTTCAATAACACGGGGTTCTTCTTACATGGAGCCGTCGGCGGGGATTGAACCCGCGCTCTCATCCTTACCAAGGATGTGCTTTACCACTAAGCTACGACGGCAAAAGGCTTCCCAACGATACTCCGTCGACCGCTGTCTGCCCTACTACTTTACCTTCGCGCCCCTCTAGGAGGTAATTCAGCGCCCAACGGACCCTGCGCCGCTGGCCGTTACGAGTGGGAAGGACCCGAAAGCATCCCACGACGCCCACGTCGCTAACGGGGATGAGATAGGCGGTCCGATCGTCGCCGCACCAGACGCCGAAGTAATCGATTTCCCCGTCGTACCTCCTATTGGCCATCCCGTTCCGATGACTGTGCGCGCTGTACGCGTTAAAGATCAGCGAGCCGTTGCGAAGTCTGCCCGCCTTCACCTGCACACGGAAGAACCGGCCGTCCCGCTCGAGCACAATGTCGTAGCGCCGATTCTCGCCGAAGGGAACTAAAACATGATAGCCCGCTTCCGCGCAGGCCGCCATAATGCGCATTTCCGCGATGTCGCCGATGCGCTTTGTGTCGCGCAGAAATGAAATACGATCGTCCATACTACAGACGATCGCACGATGCGCTGCCATACGTGTGGCATCATTGGAGCGGGCGGCGGGAATCGAACCCGCGCTGTCTGCTTGGAAGGCAGAAGCACTACCACTATGCAACGCCCGCGTAACGGTGGGGGCCGCTTTCGCGACCCCCAAAATGGTGGGCAGGGCTGGATTCGAACCAGCGTAGCGCTTTCGCGCGCCGAATTTACAGTCCGGTGCCTTTAACCACTCGACCACCTACCCACGCCGGCTAACCACGGTACGATACCAAAGGTCAAGAGTCCTCGCAAGAGGGGGAGCGAGCGTCTTAGGTCGCAGGCAGCGCGAAGCTGCGGGGCCGCAGCCTAGAGCGGCGCGTTGTACTTGTAGAAGCGGCCTTCGCGCGTCCAGCCGTTGCGTTCGTAGACGCGCTGCGCGGTCAGGTTGTCGAACGCCGTTTCGAGAAACATTCCGGCAGCATCGATGTCGCATGCGTACGCGCATGCGGCGTCGAGCAACGCGGCCGCGACACCGCTCCCGCGCGCCGCAGGGACGACGAACAGATCTTCGAGGATGAGCGACGGCTTCAGGCGGGTCGTGCTGTACGTGGTAAACAGCTGCGCGAACCCGACGCACGTACCGTCAACGGCGACAAAGATCGCGCTCAAGGCTTCGCGCAGCATGCGCTCGAGGTACGCGCGCTCCGCGCCCGCATCGTGAGCCTGTTCGTAGAACTCGCGATAGCCCCGCAGCAGCGGCAATAGCGCGTCGAGATCGTCGATAGTAGCGCGCCGAACGATCATCGCATCACGCTGCGATAATGGCGATCGAATGCCGCGAGCAGCCCTTCGGCATTTGAATAGGGTCCGGGCTCGTACGATCGCGATGCGATGCCGCGCTGCGTACGTTCGTTGACGTCCCAGTCCTGGCGATTGGTCATATCCCAAAAATCGACGGCGTCCGACGGATCGAAATCCGCCTTGGACATCTCGCTCGGATCGAACAACCAGGAGCAGTCGATCGCCGTGCGATCGGGTGCGAGAGGATGCAGCGTGTGCACCATGACGTAATCAGGGTGAAGGCTCAGCAGCATCGACGGAAAGATCGCGTAGTAATAGACGCGGTCGAGATCGGCGCCGTCGACACTTCCCACCGGCGCGCGACCACTGTGCCCGCTGGTCGTCAGGCTCGTTCCGCGTGCGCGAAGTTCGGAGTAGCCGCCCAAAAACGGGCCTTCGTCTAGATCGTTTCGCCCGGAATCCGACGGCGAGAGTCTCTCGAGCTGCGGATGCACTAGCGGGCAGTGATAGCATTCGGAGTAGTTCTGCACGACGAGCTTCCAATTACACTGCAGCTCGTAACGAATCGTACGCGCTGTGCGCAGCGCCGCGATATTCCAGCGAGCGAAACGGCCGAGTAACGGCGCGAACGCTTCGTCGAACGCCGCCGGCTGCTCGGCAAGGCATACAAACACAAACCCTTCCCACCGAGCCGCCGCGACCCGCTTGAGCCCATAATCCGCGACGGAGAACCCGGCGACGTCCTGCATGTTGCGTGCGGCTTTGAGCGCGCCGTCGATTCCGTAGGTCCAGGCGTGGTACGGACACTGGATCGATCCGGCGAAGCGGCCGGAGCCGTCCTCGCAGATGCGCGTCCCTCGGTGGCGGCAGACGTTGTAGAACGCGTGGATCTCGCCCGAAAGGCCACGGGTGAGGATCAGCGACTCGCCGGCAACCGAGACGACGACGTACTGGCCGGGTTCGGCGACCTGCTCCTCGCGTGCGACGCAGATCCACTCACGGGCGAAGATCCGCTCCTGCTCCGCCGCGAACACCTCGGGCGAGAGAAACCAGCGGCCTTCGAGCGTGCGCGCTCCGGCGGGGACACTGGCTTTCACGAACGTTGCCATCCCAATCTCCTCATCAACGCCGAATATCATTCGGAATTGCGAGCGCAGGGGCGCTTATCCTTCGGGCCGTATTCCGATTCTGCCGAATGTCATTCGGTTAAGAACCCCTTCCATCGAATAAGAAAGGGCTGCTACGCGCATGTCGACGTACGACGCGATCATCATCGGAGGCGGCCACAACGGCCTGGTCACTGCGTGTTATCTCGCAAAAGCGAAATGGAAGGTTCTCGTTCTCGAACGCCGCTACATCGTCGGCGGTGCCTGCGTGAGCGAAGAGACGTTCCCCGGATATAAAGTCTCCACCGCGGCCTACGTCAATAGCCTTTTCCGCCCGGAGATCGTTGCCGATCTGAACCTCAAGGCGTACGGATTCGAAGCACTCGAACGTAACCCGGCCTCATTCTCGCCGCACCTCGACGGACGCTATCTGATGATGGGGCGCGGCCTGTCAGAAGACGTCAAAGAGATCGCCAAATTCAGTAAACGCGACGCGGAAGCATATCCGAAGTACGAAGCGATGCTCGAGCGCGTTGCATCGGTGATCGAACCGACGCTCATCGAAATTCCGCCCAACGTGCTGCGCCCGGGGATCGGCGATCTCTTCACGATGGGCAAACTCGGACGTTCCATGCAAAAACTCGGACCTGCCATGAACGAAGCGATCGAGATTCTCACGGGCGCGGCACGGCCGATTCTCGACCGCTGGTTTGAGTCCGAACAGTTCAAAGCCACCATTGCGACCGATGCGATCATCGGCGCCTTCATGTCACCGTCGATGCCCGGCACCGCGTACGTTCTGTTTCACCACGTCATGGGGGAAACGAACGGCAAGAAGGGCGTCTGGGCCTACATGCGCGGCGGAATGGGCGGCCTGACGCAATCGCTCGCGCGCGCGGCTAAAGACCTCGGCGTCGAAATCCGCACCGAAGCGAGCGTTGCGAAAATCCTCACGAAGAATGGGGCGGTTACCGGCGTAGCGCTGGCAAACGGCGACGAATTCTATGCAAAGAAGGTCGCGAGCGGCGTCGACATGCACGTGACCTTCGAAACCTTAATCGACGACCCGAACGTCATTCCGCCTGCATTCAAGGACGCGGTTTCGCGCATCGGGTACGAGAGCGCGTCGGTCAAGATCAACGTCGCGCTCGACCGCCTCCCGAGCTTCACCGTTTTGCCGGGCCACGAGGCCGGTCCGCAGCATCGGGGCACCTGTCACTTCGTTCCGGATCAAGACTTTATCGAGCGCGCGTACGATGACGCAAAGTATGGCATGCCGTCAACCGAGCCGGTCGTAGAGATGTGCTTGCCGTCTGCCGTCGATCCGACGGTTGCGCCGCCGGGGAAACATCTCGCGTCGTTCTTCGTCCAATACGCGCCGTATACGCGCAAAGACGGACCGTGGACGACCGCGAATCGCGAAGAGTTTGCGAACCGCTGCTTTGATATCGTCGAGCGGCACGCGCCGGGATTCAAAGATTCGATCCTCGACAAGCAGATTCTCACGCCGATCGATATCGAGGAAAAATTCGGATTGACCGGCGGCAATATTTTCCAGGGAACGATGCCGCTGCACAACCTTTTCATGTTCCGCCCGGTTCCGGGATATGCGAACTATCACACGCCCGTGAAGAACCTGTATATGTGCGGGTCGGCGGCGCATCCCGGCGGCGGCGTCATGGGAGCGCCCGGCTGGAATGCGGCGCGTGAGATGCTGAAAGGATAACGCGATGAACGAACGCATCGGCATTGTCGGCGCGGGACGCATGGGAGCCAACATGGCTCGGCGTCTGCACGACGTCGGCTACACGATCGCTGCGATCTACGACCCCAATGAAGCCGCTGCAAAGGAAACCGCGGCCGACACGGGCGGCGAGGTCACCTCGTCTCTCGCACGGGTCACCGAGTTGAGCGATACGATCATCACCGTCGTTCCCGACGACGCCGCGATGTACGCGATTTTTCGCGACGATGAACTCCTTGCGGGAGCACGCGGAAAGATCTTCGTCAATTGCGCGACGGTGACGCCGCAGGTCCACGTCGACGTCGAACGGCTCGCGGAAAGCGCCGGCGCACAATCGCTTGAAGCATGTATGGCAAGCTCGATTCCGCAAGCGAGAAACGGAACGCTCTACTTGATGGTAGGCGGGCGCCGCGAAGCATTCGACCGGGTCAAGCCGATCCTCGAAAAGATGAGCGCTTCGCTCGCCTACATCGGAACTGCCGGCCGCGCCGCGCAAGTCAAAGCGCTTGTCAACATGGTGATGAACATCAACACGGCGGGTCTTGCCGAAGGGCTCGGGCTCGGCGCCGCGCTCGGCCTCGATCTCGACATGCTTCGCGACGTGTTCGCCCATACCGGCGCGAATTCGCGGGTGCTCGAAACGGATGGACCAGACATGCACAAGCGCGAGCACGACGTCTATTTTTCAGCCGAACACGCGGCAAAAGATTCGGGAATCGGCCTCGGTCTTGCGCGCGACGCTGACGTGCGCCTTCCGCTTGCGGAGGCAACGTACGAGCAGTTCGAATTGATGAAACGATTGGGACTCGGAAACCTCGACAAATCGGGCGTCTCGGAGCTTACGTTTCCCGGGCGTCATCCCCAACACCAAGGCGCGCAGCGGTAATGCTCGTTTCGCTCGACGACGGCGTCACCACGACAGTCGATCGGTGGGGCGATTCCGGCCCGGTCCTTCTGTGCGTACACGGCATGTCGGGATCGCGGCGGTCGTGGCTCCGACTCGCGCATCGTTTTTCGGACCGCTATCAAGTCGTTGCGTACGATCAGCGGGGTCACGGCGATAGCGCGCAAAGCGGCGGCCCATGGACGCTCGATCGCGGTGCGGCGGACGTAGCGAACGTCGCCGCGGCAATCGGCGGCGCCGACGTCCTCGTCGGACACTCGTGGGGCGGGGCGGTCGTCATTCGAGCCGGCGAACAAACCGGCGTGCGGGGGATCGCAGCCATCGATCCGATGATCGTTCAACAAGACCGTGTGTGGTATGGCGAATTCATCGAAGAGCTCGATGCGCTCTTCCAAGCGCGCGACGATGCGCGAGCGACCGCGATTCGTGCCGAACACCGCGACTGGCATCGGGATGACGTCGAAGGCAAAGTACATGCCCTGCATGCAATGACGACCGAGCCGATAGCCGGCCTTCGCGATCAAAATCCACCCGAATCCTGGGACCTTCGCGACGAAATCGGCGTCTATCCCAAGCCGCTGCTCCTCGCGATGGCAGGACGCGACGATTCGATCGTTCCGCCCGCCGTCATGGACGACGTCGCCGGACATCATCCGGCAAACGTCCAGATCGAGAC
>DASSZO010000221.1:0-10569 GCA_035702815.1 Candidatus Aquilonibacter sp.
AGTTTTACGATTTCGGATGAAACGGACACGACCAATGCTCCTCGACGGCTCGTCCTGAATATTGACGCGCTTCGCTCGCTTCGCCGTGCTCGGCGAGATTCGGGTTGAGCGAGCCCTGCAGCGCCATTTCGCGTTCGCGCACGTGCGCCTGAATTTTGGCGAAGTGTCCGCTAGCGCGCAATTCGTTGAATTGATGATGCGAGTTGAAAACCAGTGTGGGGAACGCGAAGCGGCGGGTCAAGCGCGACGCCGCGGGATGCATACCGACGACGAAAAACCCGTGCCCGGCAGCCGACATCGCGAAGCCGGCGTCGGCCGGGTCGCGCGACACGCGCGGATCCCAATCGAAATACGCGCGATCGACGTCATGCAGGGCATCGAGCTGCGCCCACAGGCGTCGTTCAAACGAGGCCTCGTCCAAGCTGCTATCGTTGAACACGGCGACGAACGTCTTATAGCGCGCGTTCATCGACGGCATTTCGGCGACAAATGCCGCAAGATCGCGCGCGAGGCCGTGCGTGCCTTGCGTCGACGGAAAGCCGTCGTACATGCCAAAGCGATACCCGCCGCTCGAAACGGCGCCTTTTGCGCCGACGCACGAGAAGCGTTCGTGTTCGACGAACGAACGGAAGATGTGATGCGCCATTTTGGCTTGACCGCTCGGTTCGCGCCAATCGAGCAGACGCACGAGGCTGCCGTCGAGAAACGCCGAGTAGTTGCTGGTGCGGAACGCCGCTGAGGTTTGAATTGGGTTGTGCGATGCGTAGAGGGAGAGTGCTTGTTGTGGGCTCAAACCGCCCATTTTCGTCGGAGCTCCTTCGGGGAGGACGCAGCGTGCTTGACGATGCGTCCGGCGTAGCGCACGCCGCCGAAGCGGATGCGCTCGTAGAGTGCTAGCCACGCCGTGATCGCGCGCTCGGCAAGCCAGAGCGGTGCGAGAATGACGGCGAGCGCAGGAAAGTAGCGGTATCCACGGGACTGGATCCAGCCGAGGCCGGCGGCGCATATCGATGCGACGGTGAAAATGCCGATCATCGACGGACGCGCAATGCAGAGCGGAACAATCGAAAGGGCTGCGAGCAAGCGCGCCGGCCGTGCAAATTCATCGTAGGCTTGGCGAATGCGTTGGCTCCAGTAGTGCGCGGTCGTCGGGGGAAGGCGACGCACGTAGAGATCGCGGCGTACCGCTTCGCGTCCGCCGCGCGCGCGCACCGTGCGCACCAGTTCGAGATTCTCGAAGAGTGCGTCCGGATTGTAGCCGAATGGGGCGAAGCTGTGGCGGAACGCAAGCGTCCCGGGCCAATCGCCGTCGAGCGCGCGATTGATCAGCGTGCGCGACGTATCGAGCAACGCGTGCCAAGGAAGCGGAGCGAAGTAGTTCTGCGGGCGAACGATATCCGCGTTGTCGAGGGCCGCGATGACGGCGCGCAGCGACCACGGCGTGTACCGTACGTCGTCATCCGCAACGATAACCTTATCGTGCTTGCAACGGCGCAGGCCGGTCAGCACGCCGCGAACTTTGCCGTTCGCTCCGGAAATGTCGGGATCGGGGGCAATATGGAGGATGCCCGGTGCGAACGCTGCGGCATGTGCAGCGAAGATCGATTCATCCGAAGCATCCACCACGATGACCTGCACGTGACGCAGAGCATTGAGGTATGACGAAAGTTCCGCTACGTGCTCGGTTGAGTTCGCACGTATCGGGAGTAGATAGCTAGCCTCCGGTGACTCCGATCCGGTCATCGACTGCTCTATTCCCACCGCGTGCGAACTCGAAGCCCATGCTGGTGTCGTACGCCCCGGCGTCCGCGATGACGATCGCCTGCAAGCGGTCGAGCGAAGCAGGCAGCGCGATGTCGTTGCGAATCACGTCATATTCAAGACACGTACAGCCGAGAATACGGTCGCTTCCTTGATGCAGCAGCCGCGGTTCGCCGTCGATGATCGCGAGGACGCGGTGCGGGAACGTCGTGATCTGCGGGAGGTCGGGATAGCCCGCGTCCACGACGACATCGGTGCGGCCGCCCTCGCGGCGAATTTCGAGCACCGGTGCACAGACGAACGCGCCGGGCGTGACGACCGCTTGGCCGGGCTCGGCGAAGACCGCGTGCGCGTACGGCAGCGCGGACAAGCTTTCACGCAGCAACCATGCGAAATCGCCCGCCGCGATCGCTTGATCGAACTCAACGGGCGTTTTGCCGCCCCCGACGTCGAACGCGGTTACGCGAACGCTGCAGCGCCGTTCCAGCGTGCGCGCGAACTCTAACGCATCGGCGACGATCTGACGCCACGACCGCCCTTTGAAATCTTCCGGTCGCACATGGAGCGAAACGCCGACCGTGCGGCGGCCGCTGCTGCGGATTGCATCGCATAGCTGCTCGAGCTGATCGTCGCTTACGCCGAAGCGCGAGGGAATGTGCGCGGGCCGGTAACGCACGCCGATGAGAGCGCCTTCGATGCGGCGCGTGTTCTCGGCGAACGATTCGATCGAATCGGAAAAGACGATGCCCGGGACCTCGCGCGTGCGCCACGCCGGAAACGGACCGTTGTAGATCGTCCGGTTCTCAAAGCCGCATTCCATCGCGAGCTCCAGCTCTTCCGGACTGATCACTTCGGCATACAGGCCGGCGCGGCAGACCAGCGCGAGAATCTCGCGATCGGGGTTGGTCTTGACGCTATAGCCGAAGCGCAGCGGCGCGCGGAGTGACTCCACAACTGCGAGCGCTTGAATGTTGCGCCGCAAGATATCGAGCAGAAGGTAGCGCGAACGCCGCGCCGGATCGGGATTTACGCTGCGGACGGCAGCGCAGAGATCGTCGTCGTCGAGGGCGAGCACATCTGTCTTGTACCCCGGCGAGCCGTTGCTGCCAGCACGATCGCGCTTACGAAAATCGTCGTCGAGCCCAGTGCCATGACGGTGACGAAGCCGACGTGCGTTGCCAGCGTGCCTGCCGCGAAGCAGCCGATGGGGATTGCAACATTGGTGAGTGTCCGCAGCGTCGCATTCATGCGGGCAAGATAGCGGTCGTCGACTCGAGCGGTTGCCAGGCTTTGAACGGTCATTTCGTAGGCGGGCGCCGAGGCCGCAACGACGGTGCGCCCGACGACGATCGCGACGAGGGGCGCAATACCGATGAGGCACAGCGCGTCACCGAGCGCGACGCAGAGCGCGCTGACGATCAGTAATGCGAAGGCGCCGAAGCGGCGGGTTGCGCGATTGACGAAGCCGCCGGCGAGTACGCCGCACGCGGCGACGGCGAGCATCAATCCGAATGCGAGCGGCGTTTGGTGCAGCGACCGGTAGACGTAGAGCGGCAAGACGCAGTCGACGAGGGTGCCGCCGAGATAGAGAATCGCCGTCGAGACGGCAAGCGTGCGGAGCAACGGGTCGGATGCGACAAGCGTGTATCCTTCGCGAAACTCACGGCGAAATGAGCGCTCGCCGGGCGCAAGTCGTACCGCCGGTTTGCGAATCGTGATGAGTGCGGCCGTTCCCGCGATGTACGTACCAAGATTTGCGACCAACGCGAGCGGTGCACCCAGCACGTTGATGAGCGGTCCGCCGAAGGCATTGCCGAGCGCTGCCGCAACTTGGGCCGACAGCGTCATACGTGCGTTTCCCTCGGCATACGACTCGCGCCCGACGAGCGTTGCGAGAAACGGCTGGTAAGCAGTATCGAAGAAAAGTCCGGCAAGGCTGACGACCGTAGCGCATAGGAGGAGTTGAGGCATCGTCAGCCTTCCGAGTGCCGCCGAAGCAGGCACACTTGCTAGCGCCGCGAGTCGAACGAGATTCGCGAGAATCATCGTGCGCCGCCGGCACCACCGATCCACGAGCACGCCGGCAATCATCGCAAAGAGCGGAATGACGGCGTACTCGCTTCCGGTCACGGCCGTGACACTCTCCGGGCGAGCGTGCAGGCCGAGAATCGCAATGGTCGGGAACGCAAAGATGGTCAGCTGTCGTCCGAAGTCCGAAACGAACTGCCCACCCCAGAGCAAGCGAAAATCGCGCCGCTGCAATGCACCCGCCACGAAATAGAACATCGGCACCGCTGCGCGACGCGCGCTACTTGCTTGCCCGGACGTTTCCGTTAGGATTGCGCAAAGTGGGAACGGTATGGAGGGTAGTGGATGTCGGAATTACGCTGGAACGCGTTGCTCGGGCAATGGGTAGCGACGGCAACCGACCGCAACACGCGCACATTTTTGCCGCCGGCGGAATGCTGTCCGCTCTGTCCGACGCAGCCCGGCGGATTTGAAAGTGAGATACCGGCCGCGAGTTACGACATCGCCGTGTTCGAGAATCGCTTTCCCAGTCTGCGCACCCCGCCGCCGGAACCCGCGTTGCCGAGCGCAGGGCACTTCATCGTTGCGCCGGCAACGGGCGTATGCGAAGTTGTCGTCTACACGCAACGCCACGACGCGACGCTTGCCGATCTTCCATTCGAACAGGTGCGCAAGCTCGTCGACGTCTGGGCTGAACGGTACGACGAGCTCGGCGCACGCCAGGATATCGCCTACGTGTACGTCTTCGAAAACAAGGGCGAAGAGATGGGCGTGACCCTGCACCATCCGCACGGCCAGATCTACGCGTATCCGTTCATTCCACCGGTCGTCGTGGCCGAACTCGAGCAGTTCGCCGCCTACGAGGATGAGCAAGGGGAGTGTTTGCTTTGCGATCTTCGCGCCGACGAAGTCGCGTTCGCCAAGCGGATCGTGACGCGCGACGAGCACTTCACGTCATACGTGCCGTTCGCGGCGCGCTATCCGTACGAAGTGCACATCGTATCGAACCGGCACACGGGCGCGTTGTCCGATCTGGAATCGGCGGAACGGGATGCGTTTACGCGCACGCTTCTGCGCGTCGTCCGTGCGTACGATCGGTTATTCGACCGCTCGTTCCCTTATGTGATGGCGATGCACCAGCGTCCCAGCCAACCCGGCTTTAGCGGGTACCACCTTCACGTGGAATTCTATCCCCCGTTACGCTCCGAGCGGCGCCTCAAGTTCCTCGCGGGGTCCGAGATCGGCGCGGGCATGTTTATCAACGACACGCTCCCCGAACAGAGCGCTGCGCGATTGCGCGAGGTCCTCGAATGAGCGTGGCTTCACGCGTTCGCGACGCGCATGAGGCGCGGTTCGGGAAAGCGCCGCGTCGCTTTGCGGCTCCCGGACGCGTGAACCTCATCGGCGAGCATACGGATTACAACGATGGCTTCGTATTACCGGTGGCGATCGACCGCATGACCGTCGCGGCAGTAACGCCGAACGACGCCGACGTCGTGCGCGTACGATCGCTCGATCTCGGCGAGCAGGTTGACGTGCCGATCGATGCGCCGTTTCGGCGCACGTCGTCGTGGAGCGATTACGCGGCGGGCGTGGTGGCAGCCGTCATTGCGGAACACCCGCTCGAGCGCGGTGGCGACGTCACGGTTGCGACCGATCTTCCGATCGGCGGAGGGCTGTCGTCGTCGGCCTCGTTCGAGCTTGCACTTGCGCAAGCGCTCTTCGCGCTCGCCGGCGTCGAGATCAATCCCGATCGTCTTGCGGCGGTTGGCCGTCGCGCCGAGCACGAGTACGTCGGCATTCGCAGCGGTGCGATGGACCAGCTGGCCGTTGCATACGGCCTCGCCGGCAACGCGCTCTTCATCGACTGCCGGACGCTTGCGGTCACACCCGTTGCGGTGCCGGCCGGGGTGTCGATCGCTGTAATGGATACCGGCATAAAACACTCGCTTGCACGTTCCGCGTATAACCAGCGGCGTGAAGAGTGCGAACGCGGCGTTGCGCAGCTGCGTACGGCGGGGCTCGACATCACCTCGCTTCGCGACGTCACGCGAACGGACTTGGAGCGGCACGGCGACGTGTTGCCGCAGCCCTTGCGCAACCGCGTGCGTCACGTCGTCGAAGAGAACGAACGAACGCAACGGGCCGTCGCGGCCCTCGCGTCGGGTGACGTCGCCGAGCTCGGCCGCCTGATGAATGCATCGCATGAATCGCTGCGCGATCTCTACGACGTTTCGATCGCGGAGCTCGATGCGGTTGTGTCGCTTGCACGCAGCGTCGACGGAGTGTACGGCGCTCGCATGACCGGCGGCGGGTTCGGCGGTTGCGCGATCGCGCTGGTCGACGAAGATGCAGCACCGGATTTGCTGGCTCACGTGACATCTCACTATTACGGGGTTCGCAATCTTCCGCCGGCGGCGTTCGTGACGCTCGCATCCGCCGGCGCGCGCGAATTGTCGTAACTCGCGGTGGCGCGCACGATTCTTCCGTCGTATTTCGGCACGATCGAACCGCACGTCCGCATCGAGCGCTACGACCTGAGCTCGCGATCGGGCTTCTCGATTTCGGTTCTCAACTATGGCGCAACGATCGTCGGGATGAACGCGCCCGATCGGTACGGCCGCAAGCAAAACGTCGTCCTCGCATACGACGACGTGCGATCGTATCGGGAGAAGCGGTGGTACCTCGGCGCGACGATCGGACGCTTCGCCAATCGCATCGCGGGCGGGGAGTTCGAGCTCGACGGCAAGCGTTACGTTCTCTCGACGAACGAAGGCGGAAATACGCTGCACGGCGGCGTCCGGGGATTCGATAAGGCGGTGTGGGAGAAGGTACAGTCGCGCCAAGTCGACGGGATCGCCGAGTTGATCTTGCGCCATGTGAGCCCTGATGGCGATCAGGGATTTCCCGGAGAACTCGAAACCACGGTGCGATTCATGGTCGGACCCGGTTCTAACTTTGAGATTCACTACGTCGCCCGCACCACCAGACCGACGATCGTGAACCTGACGAATCACAGCTACTTCAACCTTTCGGGCGACCCCGCGCGCGCTATCGACACGCACCGTTTGCAGCTCCGCGCGTCGCGCTACACCCCGGTCGACGAATCGCTCATTCCGACCGGCGAGATCGCACCGGTTGAGGGGACGCGCTACGATCTGCGCGCGGGACCACCGCTGGGATCCTTCGATACCAATTTCGTTCTCGACCGCAACGGTCCGGGGCTCGCGCCCGCGGCCTCGCTCCATGACCCCTACTCGGGACGAATGCTCGACGTGTACACCACGGAGCCTGGGATACAGGTTTTCAGCGGCCGGGGCGATTCGGTTGCCTTGGAAACGCAGCACTTCCCAGACTCCCCACACTACGTGCAATTTCCATCTACTGTGGTCCGTCCGGACCATCCGTTCACCTCGGTTACTGCTTACTTTTTTAGGCTTGACGGCATGCGATAGTCTCTATGGTATCGGGTGTACCAGGGAGGATAGATGTCACAGGCCGTTTCCGCTCGTTCGCGCCGTCAGAATCTGGCGGCGTTTCTGCGCGTAAAGCGCGACGCGATGTCGCCGCAAGAGGCGGGCATCGTCGTGCAAAAGAGCCGTCACGTGCCGGGGCTGCGCCGCGAAGAAGTCGCCGAGATTGCGGGAATTTCAGCCACCTGGTATGCATGGCTCGAACAGGGCCGTGAGATCAACGTTTCAAGCGAAGTGCTGCAAAAAGTCGGCCGCGCGCTGCGCATGACCGACCACGAAGTGTCGTACATGGAACGCCTCGTCGCCGCGGCACCGCTTCCCACGCCGACCCTTGTGCCCGAGATTCCGAACGTCTTGCGCGCGCTGGTCGAGAATCACCAAGATGCTCCGGCCTACGTCGCGACGCCGCGATGGGATCTGCTCGTGTGGAATGCGTTCATGGGCGAGTTGATGGGCTACGAGCGCGATTCAGCGCCGCTCGAACGCAACATTCTCTATCGTATTTTCTTTGATGCCTCACGCCGTACACTTCTCGCCGATTGGGAAGCGCTCGCGCGCAACGGCGCGGCAGTACTGCGCTACAACTATTCCTACTATATGGGGGATCCGCACTTCGAGGCGCTGCTCGACGCGCTGCGTGAGAGCGACGACTTCGTTCGCTTGTGGGAACTGCACGAAGTCTCGCCGCCGCGTTTGCCGGCGACCGTCATACGACATCCGTCGATGGGCGTGTTGGAAGTCGAAACGGTTCAAGCATCGCTCGATATGGCGCACGGCTGCGTGCTCGCGCTCTTCGACTGTAAAAAGATCGGATAACCGCGGGATGGATCGCCGCAAGGATCTCGCCGAATTTCTCCGCGTCCGACGCGACGCGATCACGCCGGAAGAAGCGGGATTCGACGCAGAAGAGCCGCGCTACGTAACCGGGCTGCGGCGCGAAGAAGTAGCTGATTTAGCCGGAATTTCGACCACGTGGTACACCTGGCTCGAGCAGGCGCGCGAGATCAACGTCTCCGATGAGGTGCTCGAACGCATCGGCCTTGCGATGCGCATGACGGCGCCCGAAATTGCTTACATGCAGCGCCTCGTCGGCGAAGCGCCGCCGTACCCGTACGTGCTCGAACCGAAGTTGCCGCCCGTTTTACGCAAACTGGTGGAAACGTACGAAGACGCGCCTGCGTACATTTCGACGCCGCGCTTCGATCTGCTGGTATGGAACGGTCCAATGGGTGAGTGGTTCAACTACGACGCGAAGAGCGAGCGTCTGGCACGTAACGTACTCTACCGCTTGTTCTTCGATCGCGCGCGCCGGAAGTTGTACGCAGAATGGGAAGAGATCGCCCGGCGATCGGTTGCAGCGTTTCGTCACAACTACTCGCTCTATGCCGGCGACAAACATTTCGACGAGCTGTTACGCCGAATGATGACGAATAAAGATTTCCAGCGGATGTGGGAGCGTCACGAAGTGATGCTGCCCGGTCTTCCGCCGTTCGTGCTCCGGCACGACCGTCAAGGGATGCTGCAGCTCACCACGGTGAGTGCGTCCCTCGACGTCGCGCACGGAAGTTACCTCGTACTCTACGAGGTCAAGCGGCTCTCTTAGTTCTTCGCGGCTTCGGCGACGCGCTTCGCGGCGTCGGCGAACTGCTTCTGGCTCTCGGTCGCGAGCTCGGCGAGCTTGACCATGTACGCCTTACGCGCTTCGAGCATGTCGTTCGTGAACGCGAACGTGCGCTCGACGAACTCGGCGGGCGTCGGCATCGTGAAGCTGGAGAGGTCTTTGAGATCGACCGTCGGCGACTTGGCCATGAGCGCCGTGAACGACTCGAGGGCCTTCACGTTGAGCTCTTGGGCCTGTTTGAGACCGTTCAGGAACTCGGCCTGGGCCTTCTCGGCAAATTCGGTATACGTCTTCATGGTGCGCTAAGTATACCAAGCTAAAGCGCTGCTCGTCAAGCTTCCCGAGAGGGGTTGCCTGGTTTAGCGACCGGTGGCGGCGAGGTATCCTACAAAAGGTGGCTCTTCAGACGCACTCTTCCCAAGACGTGACGGTCGAGCAGGCATTTGCCGAGCGCGACTGGGCCTCCACGCCGCTCGGACCGCGCGCGCAGTGGCCGGAGAGCCTCAAGACGGCGCTTTCGATCGCTATGCAGTCACGATTCCCCATCATCATCTTTTGGGGACTCGATCTTGTGCAGCTCTATAATCAGGCCTATCGCCCGATCCTTGGCGACAAGCACCCTCGCGCGCTCGGGCAAACGGCGCGGGACTGCTTTCCGGAAATTTGGGATAGCATCGGACCGATGCTCCATGGCGTGCTCGAAAGCGGCCGCGCGACGTGGTCGGAAGATTTGATGCTGCCGCTCGTGCGCGACGGACATCCCGGCGAATATTACTTCACGTTTTCGTATAGTCCGATTACCGATGCCACCGGCGTTGCCGGAGTGTTTTGTGCGGTGCAAGAAACGACGGCCGCCGTCGTGGCGCGGCGCGATGCCGAGCGGCGCACGCGGGAACTCGTCGAACTCAATCGTGCCAAAGACACGTTCTTGACCAATATCAGCCATGAGTTCCGCACGCCGCTCGCGCTGATGCTCGCGCCGCTCGCGCAGGCCGCAACGGCGATCGGCGACGGACCGGCGCGCAGCGACATCGACGTCGCAACTCGTAACGCGCTGCGCCTCCAACGGCTCGTGGATTCGCTGCTCGCCTACTCGCGCATCGAGGCGGGACGGCTCGAACCGCGCTTCGTGCGCGTTGATCTCTGCGAGTTTACGCGCGACCTCGTGGCATCGTTCGAGTCGCTGGCGGCAGAGGCGGGGCTCGCGCTGAGCATCGCGTGCGAATCACATGCCGACGTCGCCGTCGATCGCGATATGTGGGAACGCATCGTCTTCAACTTGATGAGCAATGCGATCAAATACACGCTCGACGGACGGATCGACGTGAGCGTGCACGTCGACGACGCGACGGTTACGTTGAGCGTTCGCGATACCGGAATCGGCATCAAACCCGAACATCGCGAGCGCATCTTCGAGCGCTTCTATCGCGCGCATACCGAGGGACGTTCGGCCGAAGGCGCGGGCATCGGTCTTGCGCTCACCCGCGATCTCGTGCACTTGCACGGCGGAACGATCGACGTCGAGGACGCGCCCGGCGGCGGAAGCATCTTCACCGTGCGCATTCCGCGACGAAACGGCGTACATGCAGTGGCGGTTGAAGATGAAACCACGACCTCGTCGGCGCCGCAGTATCTTGCGGAAGCGGCAGGCTGGCTTGACGCCGCGCCCATGCTCGATGCGTCCTC
>DASSZO010000189.1:0-14173 GCA_035702815.1 Candidatus Aquilonibacter sp.
CCTCGCAGAACGTCGGCAAACCGAACGCGACCTCGCGCCGGCCTTTTAGAGCACGCCGAATTACATGCCCGTGTAAACCGGACCCTCGCCGCCCTGCGGCGGGACCCAGGTGATGATCTGGTATGGATCGGCGATATCGCACGTCTTACAGTGCACGCAGTTGGTGAAGTTGATCTGCAGACGGCCCTCGACCTTGCCGTCACCGTTCTTCTCAAAGAGCGGCTCGTACACCGCGGCCGGACAAAAATAACCGCACGGGTTGCCGTACTCGACCGTGCAACGGTCGCGACAGATGTTCGTGTCGGCGACCTTCAAATGGCAGGGCTGATCTTCTTCGTGGATCGTGCCCGAGTTGAAAACGTCGGTCAGTTTGTCGAACGTGAGAACGTTGTCGATCTTCGCGCGCGGCGTCTCTTTCGGTTTGTATCCGGCTTTCTCCATATGTTCGTAGCCGGGCTTTTGCGGCAGCTTGTCGATCACACCGAACGCGCGGCCGCCGGTAAATGTTGCGAGACCCGCGTTGATGATGCCCATCCAACGCCCCTTCTCGAAGCCTTGATGAAAGTTGCGCGCGGAGCGAAGTTCGTCATAGGCCCACGAATTGCGGAATCGCTCTTCGTATGCCGATAGCGTCTTGGCTTCGTAATTATCCGCCTGCAGCGCATCCCACGCCGTTTCTGCAGCCATCATGCCCGACTTCATTGCAAGATGGACGCCTTTGAGACGCATACCGTTCAAGAAACCGGCCGAGTCGCCGGTGATCATCAAACCGTCGGCGTACGGACGAATCATCGCAAAGAATCCGCCTTCCGGAATCGCTTTCGCGCCGTAGCGGATCATCTTTCCGCCATCGAGCAGCTTGCGAATCTCCGGATGTTCTTTCATCCGCTGCAATTCGTTATGCGGATCGGTCGTCGGATTCTTATAATCCAAACCGGTCACGTGCCCGACGTCGATGATGCGATCTTTCATCCCGTAGATGAAGCCGCCGCCGAACGTTTCCGCCGGCAACGGATAGCCGAGCGTGTGAATCACCGAGCCGGCCGGGAAGCGGTCGTCGGGAACTTGCCACAGCTCTTTGACGCCGGCGGCATAGACCATCGGCTCTTTTCCGGCGTCGAGATCCAAACGCGGAATCGCCTGCTTTGCAAGCGTGCCGCGCGGGCCTTCACCGAGCACAACGATTTTGGCAAGCAGATCCGCGCCGGGCTCGTAGTTCGACTTCGGATTGCCGTTGTGATCGACGCCCTTGTCGCCGGTGCGCACGCCGATCACGCGATCGCCGTCCCATAACAATTCTTGTCCCGGGAACTCACCGAAGACTTGTACGCCCAGTTCTTCCGCTTGCGCGGCGAGCCACTTCGTCAAACGCTGCAGCGACGCGACGTACTTGCCGTGATTTTGCAACGGCGGCGGTGCGAACGGTGCTTTGATCTTCCCGCCGCTCGTCAGGTACCACAATTCGTCGCGGCCCACGGGGGCTTCGATCGGCGCGCCCTGTTCGAGCCAGTCGGGCATGAGCTCGTTGATCGCCTTCGGGTCGAAGACGAGTCCCGAGAGACCGTGATTGCCGATCTCCGCCGCTTTTTCGATGACGAGGATTTCGAGCTCGCGTCCAGCCGCCTTGGCTAATTGCCCGAGGCGGATCGCACCCGCAAGACTCGCGGGGCCCGCTCCGACGAAGAGGACGTCGACTTCAAGTTGATCGCGCTGCGCTGCCATGCCGCCCCTTTCGGTTTAGGTCAAAATCTATCATTTCACAAAACCCTGAGAAGCCTGCGACTCCAGTCGCACCGCGTCGATCACGGCCGCAACGTGCATCGCGACGCGCTCCCGGAGCTCGAGCGATGCGGGCGACTCGAAGGTGAGCACGTGAGAGGCGGCGCCGCGGCGCAGCAAGAGCGAGAGCGACAGACCGCCGATCGATTCGGCTTCGGCAACGGGATCCGGGCGCAAGCACGAAGCCGCAATCGCCTTGCCGAGTTCGCGCTCGCCGTACTCGTAACAATAGAACGCACGCGCTTCGTCGTCTTCGTGCAGATCGATGGCGAGCGCGAACTTCCGGTCCCGGTTGGCCATGACGATCGCCTTGGCTTCCGGCGACGAGCCGCCGCGTCCGAACGTCCGGTTCACGTCGACGCCGTCGACGCTCGCGCGCGCCCGTGCATCGAAGCCGGTCGGATTCGTGCACGGCCAGATGCGATACGCGAAACGCTCGTCGAGCATGCGGCCTTCGACGAGTTCGAGAAGCGCGAGCACGCCGGCGGGCTCATCGCCGTGCACGCCGGCGCTCAGATGAATCGCCGGTTTTGTGCTTTCGCCGAGATCCGCGCAGAGCAACGTGCGCGGCGCTCCCACGCACGCGACCTCACGGAGCGCAAGGTCATGCGTCGAGCGTAAGCTCTTCCAGCGGGCAGCGAGCTGCTGGTAGGTAGGAAGCGTTTGCGACATAAACCCCGTCATGCATGAAAATCCAGATCGGCGTGATGGGTTCGGCCGGCGGCGCCATCAGTGCTGCTTCCCTCGGCCTTGCCAAACGGCTCGGCCATCAGATCGCCAAGCGGGGGGCGACCATCGTGACCGGGGCGTGCCCGGGACTTCCGCACGCAGCGGTGCTCGGCGCGCATGAAGCCGGCGGACAGAGTTTGGGTGTTTCGCCGGCGCTTTCGCGCGAAGAGCACGTGAACGTCTACGGCTCGCCGCTGCAGCCGTACACCACGATGGTCTTCACCGGATCCGGATTGATGGGACGCGAGACGCACAACATTCACAGTTCGGATTTCGTGCTCTTCGTCGGCGGCCGCAGCGGCACGCTCGGCGAGTTCTGCATCGCCTACGACGAAGGAAAGTTGATCGGGATCCTCACCAACTCGGGCGGTATTTCCAACGAGTTCGAGCATATCGCCGCGCTCGTTCACAAAGAAACCGGATCGCTCATCATCGCCGATGACGAGCCCGAAAAACTGGTCGACCGCTGTCTCGACACGTACCTTCAGAACGCGATTCCATCCTCGGTGGCCTTCAATCGCACCGCGCAATTTCCACTGCGCCGCTCACCCGTAACGCAGGAGACCCGTGGCTGAACTCACTTTCGTCGGTGCCGCCGGCACCGTTACCGGCAGCAAGCATCTCCTTACCGCCGGCGGCAAGCATATCTTCGTCGATTGCGGCCTCTTTCAAGGCGTCGTCGACGTCCGGTCGCTTAACGACGTGCCTCTACCGGTTCCCCCAAGCGAGATCGCGGCCGTGGTCGTTACCCACGGTCACCTCGATCACGTCGGCTACCTGCCGCGCCTCGTGCACGACGGTTTCAACGGCCCGATCTACTGCACGCGCCCGACTCAGGCGATCATGGGCATCGTGCTCGACGACGCGGCGCATCTGCAGCAAGAACTGCAAGAACGCGGCTTCCAACATCAGCGGCCCTATGCACCGCCGGTCTATTACGATCAGCGCGACGTCGACCGGGCCAAATCGCACGTACGCCCGCAAGATCTTCATCAACCCTTCGATGTTGCCGGCGTGATCCAAGCGACGTTCTTCAACGCCGGACACATTCTCGGATCGGCGTTTGCCGCGTTGGAATTCGAAGGCAAGCGCGTGATCTTCTCCGGAGATCTCGGTCGGTACGGCCGGCCGCTCCTGTTCGATCCCGAACCGATCGACGCCGCGGACGCGATCGTATGCGAATCGACGTACGGAGACCGGGTGCATCCCCCAGACGCGCTTGACGATCTGCGCGCGGCGTTGATCGCAGGGCTCGATCGCGGCGGCGCAATCGTGATTCCCGCGTTTGCGATCGAGCGAACGCAAGATCTGCTCCTCGCAATCGCGACGCTGCAAGCGCAAGAGCCGAAATTGGCGTCGCTTCCGATTCATCTCGATAGTCCGATGGCCGAAAAAGTCGACGACGTGTTTGAAGCGTTTCCCAACGATCATCGGCCGCTGCCCAACGATTCGCCGTCACACCCGTTCGGCGTTCGCAATCTCACCGTACACGTCACCGCCGAGGATTCCAAGCGTCTCAATCACGTCACGGGACCCCACGTCATCATCTCCGCGAGCGGCATGGCGTCGGGCGGCCGGATTTTGCACCATCTGCACAACCACCTGAGCGATCGTCGCGCGACGATTATCTTTACGGGCTATCAGAGTGCCGGCACACTGGGCTACATCCTCACACATTCTCCGCACACGATCACCCTATACGGCGATAGTCTTCCCGTACGTGCCGCAATCGTATCCCTCGCCGGTTTCAGCGGGCACGCCGATCGCGACGAGCTTACGCGCTGGTTGAAAACCTGCACGACCAAACCGCACCTGTATGCCGTTCACGGCGAAGCGGAATCGGCCGCGGCGCTCGCCGCGATCGCCGACACCGCACTCGGTTGGAAGGCAGACGTCGCGAGGCGCGGAACGACGGTGTCGCTATGAGCAACCGGAGTTTTGCAAGCGACAATAACGCGCCGATCGCGCCCGAGATTCTCGACGCAATCGTTCGCGCCAACGACGGCGACGCGGTCGGATACGGCCACGACGCGTGGACGCAGCGCGCCGTCGCGGCGTTTCGCCGGCACTTCGGCGATGACACGGGCGTCTATTTCATGTTCAACGGAACGGGCGCAAACGTCGCCGCGCTCAGTTGCCTGGTCAAGCCGTGGGAAGCGGTCCTCGCCCCCGCTACCGCGCATCTGCAAACCGATGAATGCGGCGCGTTCGAACGGTTCACGGGCTCGAAGGTCATTCCAATTCCGACCGCCGACGGGAAACTGCGCCCAGCGGATCTCGAACCCTACCTGCATGCCGGGCACGACGAGCACTTTGCGCAGCCGCGGGTCGTCACCGTTTCGCAAACGACCGAGTACGGAAATCTGTATGAGCCGGACGAATTACGCGCGCTCTGCGACTTCGTGCACGAGCGAGGGCTGTTGCTGCACGTCGACGGCGCTCGCATTTCGAACGCCGCCGCGGCGCTCGGATCGACGCCCCGCGCGATTACCAAAGATCTCGGGGTCGACGTGCTGACCTTCGGCGGCACGAAGAACGGATTGATGCTCGGCGAAGCAGCGTGCTTTTTCAAGCCGGAACTCGCCGAACGCGCGATGCCGTTTGCACGTAAGCAAGCGATGCAGCTTGCGTCGAAGATGCGCTACGTCGCCGCGCAATTCGAAGCGTTGCTCGCGCAAGATCGCTGGCTACAGTATGCGGCTCATGCAAACGCGATGGCGCAGCGTCTGCTCGCCGGGGTGCGCGACATTCCCGGAGTCGAGATCACGCGCCCGGTGCGCGCAAACGCGATTTTTGCCAAGATGGACCGGCAAGCAATCAAACGCGCGCAGGAACGCTTCTTTTTCTACACTTTTGACGAGTCGCTGCCCGAAGTTCGCTGGATGACGCACTGGGCAACGCGGGAGCAAGACATCGATGCGTTCGTCGCCGCGCTTGGTGAGGCAACGGCGCAGAGCTAGTCCCGGAAGTGGGCATAAGGGAGCATGCCTAGCAACGACCGGGAGGACGTCGACCGCCAGCTCGACGAGGCGCAAGCGAACAACGACGCGCAGCACCCCTTGATCAAGAATCACCGCAACAACACGCGCGCGGCCGCCGCTGAAGAGAACGCGGTTGCGGGCGCGTTCGGCGTCGTTGCGGGACCGGAGACGACCGTTACCGATCCGAGCGCGAACGCAAAGGACGAGGACGAGTAACCGCGCCGAGCACGCGCTTGACGACCGTAAGGAGCAAATCGCGCTCGCGTTGCGGGCGCACCAGCGGCGCGAGACGTCGGACGCGCGAATGAAGGCTCCGTAGGAATCGCGCGTCCTGCGCGCAGCGGCGCATCAGCGCGGCGCACGCCGCGGTATCTCCGGGCGGAAAATACGCCGGATAGTCGGACCCGAGAATCCCGCTGTTTCCGGAAATGCGCGACGCAATCACCGGCGTCCCGGCCGCAATCGCCTCGCTAAGGACGTTCGCGCCGCCCTCCATCCGCGAGCTCAAGACCAATGCGCTGCTCGCCGCGAGCATTCGCATCGCTCGGCGTTGCGTCACCTCGCCGAGATACCGATAGCGCGCGTCCCGCTCCGAAAGTCGATTCGCGCGAGTCAAGAACCGCTCGTCGAGCGCAGCTCCCGCTTGCACGACGCGTACACCGAGCGCACGCGGAATCTTCGCCAGCGCGAGCCCCGCGCGAAGCGGGTCCTTTTCGTAGCGTAGATGGCCCAACACGCAAAACTGCGCGCGGCCGGGCGGCTTCCACTGCCACGGCGAAACCGCGGACTGCTCGATCGGCGTAGCCTTGTTTCGCAGCCGTTTGGGAATGAACGCGAGCGCATCCGGCTGCAGCGTCACGATCGCCGTCGCAACCTCGAGCGCGCGCAACGCCCGCTTCGAGCGCGCGAGATCGCGATAGACGTCGGTCCCGGTCAGCACGACCACGATCGGACGGCCCGGATGCGCGCGAGCGAAGGCCAGAATCGAATCCGCCGACTTTCGCGCATGCAACGCAACGAGCACGTCGGCAGCTTCGCCTTGCCATGTCGCAAGCAGACGCACGCGATAGCCGGCGTCGCGCAAAAAGCCCGCGTAGCGACGAGCGGTGTGAACGTTCCCGGTGCGGCGCGTAGGCGCCGACGGCGAGACGATGGCGACGCGGTGCGCCGAAGGCTGCGACACAAGAGTCGCGTTTCGGTAAGGCGAAGGAGTCTGCCTCGATGAGCGACCTCGACCTTCGAGCGGCACTGCGCGATGCGCGTCAACGCACGCTCGGCTACGTCGGCGATCTTCACGACGATCAGCTCCACGTTCCGATGCTCGCAACGGTCAATCCGGTGCTCTGGGAGCTCGGGCACGTCGGCTACTTCGCCGAATTTTGGACGCTTCGAAGCCTCGCCGGTCGCACCCCGATTCGCGCCGATGCCGACGCGCTCTACGACTCGGCGCGCATCGCGCACGACGATCGCTGGGCGCTACCGCTGCCGGACCGGAGCGCAACGCTGGCATATCTCGACGAGCAACTGCTGCGAACGCTGGCGGGGCTGAGCAAGGATCCGACGGCGGCCTCGCGCTACCTTCACCGGCTCGCGCTGCACCACGAAGACATGCACGGCGAAGCGATGCTGTACACGCGCCACGGCCTGTCGTACGCGCCGCCGGTATTTGCCGCTCGTGAGAAGCCGCGCGGCGAGCGAACCGGCGCGTACGTGCAGATTCCCGGCGGCCGTTATCGGATCGGTTCACGGCCGAATGATGCGTTCGTCTTCGACAATGAAAAGTGGGAGCACGAGATTGAGCTCGGCACGTTCCGTATTGCCCGCGAACCGGTCACGAACGAGGAATTCCGACGTTTCGTCGACGCGGGTGGCTACGCAAACGATGCGTACTGGAGCGACGAGGGACGCGCATGGCGCACAGAGGCACAGGCCTTGCATCCGCTTCACTGGCGACGCAACGGCGACGAGTGGGAGCGCCGCTCGTTCGACCGGTGGGCGCCGCTGGCAGCGGACGAGCCGGTCGTCAACGTCAATTATTTCGAGTCGCAAGCGTACGCGGCATTTGCCGGAAAGCGTCTCCCGACCGAAGCCGAGTGGGAAGTTGCCGCGACGGGCGGCGCGCACCGAGACTACCCATGGGGTGATGCGGCGCCTTCGCCCGAGCACGGCAATCTCGACGGCTGGTACGGCGAGGTCACGGAAGTCGGCGCATTCCCCGCCGGCGAAAGTCCGTTCGGGCTGCGCGATATGCTCGGCAACGTGTGGGAATGGACGGCGAGCACCTTCGGTCCCTACCCGGGCTTCGCGCCCGATCCGTACCGCGAATACTCCGAGCCGTGGTTCGGCGACCATCAGGTGCTGCGCGGTGGGGCATGGTCGACGCGGGCACGCATGATCACGACGCGCTGGAGAAATTTCTACCGGCCGCAACGTCGCGACATCTTCACGGGGTTTCGTTTGTGTGACTAAACAGGATTTGTTCCGGCTCACGCATCTTTCGTCGTGCGCGGGTTGAGCGGCTAAAATGGACGCAAGCGTCCTCGCGCAAGTCTTGCGCGAGCTGCCCCCGATCGACGACCCCAACGTGCTCGTCGGAACCTCGACGGCCGACGATGCGGGCGTCTATAAGTTGCGCGACGATTTGGCCCTCGTGCAAACCGTCGATTTTTTCACGCCGATCGTCGACGACCCGTACACGTTCGGCGCCATCGCGGCTGCCAACGCGCTTTCCGACGTCTATGCGATGGGCGGCCGTCCGATCAGCGCGCTAGCGATCGCGGCGTTTCCGGAAACGATGGATCCGCGCACGATTGGCGAGATTCTTCGCGGCGGCGCCGATAAAGCACGCGAAGCCGGGATCAATATCATCGGCGGTCACACGATCAAAGACGACGAACCAAAGTATGGACTCTCCGTCACGGGTGTCATTCATCCCGACCGCGTCTTGCGCAACTCCACGGCACTTCCCGGCGACGTGCTGATCCTCACCAAGCCGATCGGCACCGGCATTCTCACGACCGCGCGCCGCAGCGACCGAATCGAGGCGGATGCCATGACCGAAGCGATCGCGTCGATGTCGATGTTGAACCGCGCGGCGGCCGAAGCACTCGATGGTCTCGACGTTCACGCGGCCACCGACGTCACGGGCTTCGGCTTGCTCGGCCATCTGCGCGAGATGGTTTCGAGCGCAAACGTCGGTGCAGAACTCAACGCGCATCGCGTTCCCCTTTTGGCTGGCGTGCTCGATCTCGCGCGCGCGGGCGTCGCACCAGGCGGTACGCGCACGAATCTCGCCAACGCGCTTGCAGCCGGCGTCCGCTTCGACGAGCAGATCGACGAGGCGCTTCGACTGGTGCTTGCCGACGCGCAAACGTCGGGTGGACTGCTTGTCGCGCTCGCCGCGGCCGACGAAGCCCGCTACATCGAAAACGCCGCCGCACGTGGGGTGCGTGCGACGGCGATCGGAACCGTAACAGAAAACAACGCGATCCGGGTGCGCGCGTAGCGCACCCGGACGCACGTTAAGCGAAACCGGGAATCAACGAGACGATCAAGCCGGCGATGAGGCCGGCAACGATCACCGCCGCCATTGCCGCCGCGAGCACCCGTTTCGGGAACGCGCTACGAACGATGTAGAGCGTCGGCAAACTGATCGCCGGCAGCGTTACGAGCAGCACGGCAGCCGGCCCGGCCGCGAGGCCGAAGCTCATGAGCGTTTGCACGATCGGCACCTCGCCCGCCGTCGGAATGACGAAAAGCGTGCCTATGACGGCCAGCGCAACGAGTACGAGTACGCCGCCGCCCGCGAGCGTCAGCCCCGGATGAAAGAGCCACGCGCGCGCCGCACCGAGTAGCAACACGATCACGAAATAGCCCGGAACGATCGTGTAGAGCTCCCACCAGAGCAGCTTGAGCCAATCGACGAGCATGTCGACGCCGTTCTTGCGCGGATCTTCGATCGGCGCGTCTTCGACGTCGATATCGACCCGATTGGAGACGAGCCGATTCGCGAGCGTCGCCGTACCGAAGACCAGCACGAGGCCGACGAGCAACCGCACGAGCATGAAGCGCCACCCAAGGACGCCGGTAATAAAGATTAAGACTGCGGGATTGAGAACCGGGTTACCGAGCAAAAACGCAAGGGCCGCGCCCGTCGATGCGCTCTGCTTTCGAAGGCCCACTGCCAGTGGACCAGTGCAGCATGTTCACATCATCCCGCCGAGCGAGAGTGTGCCGGCGATGGCGACCGATCGAAAATCCGAACCGGCGAAGATGCGATGGATCCAACGCCGCGGCACCAGCACCTGGATCGTCGCGCCCGCGATCAATGCAAGCGCGAGCGCCTGCCAAATGAGGTTGTAATACGTGAGCGCGTACGACCACGCTGCCGCGAGGCCCGCCGCGGGCGGTACCGCGCTCTTTCCGCTCACGATCGACGCCCCGATCGAATGATGCGAAAGGGCGAGCAGGCTCTTATGGTAATAGGGCATCCACTTGACGTAGAGCAGTCCCGCTGCAAGCGTGACTAGGAAGATCGCCGTCCCTACGATCAGCCGCGAGCGGTCGACCCGCTCGGGCATGGCTTCAACGTGCGTCGTCATCGTTCTCCTCGGTCGAGTTAAGCGCGTACGCTGTCCTATACAGCATCCGAGGCCTTCCTGGTTTCGCAGAAGGCGCCGGCGCTCCCTCATTGAGCGGCGCCGGTTCTTGAGAGTTTCCGGAAAAACGAACGCATTCGAAGACGCGTTCTTCGAATATGCACCCACTCTCTCGCACGATGGCAGCGCTTGGCGCGCTTGCCGTACTTTGCGCCTGCGGCGGTGGCGGCGGCGGTTCGATCTTCAATCCGAATCCGATCGCTGCGACCCCGTGCAATCCCGGCACGTCGGTAACGATCTCGCAACCGCAGTCCGGGTCCTACAGCGTCCCGACGACGATCGGCTCGATCGAAATCGTGCTCGCCGGCAACACGAATCCCGTCTGGTCGAATCCGTCCGGCTGGACGCTCGCGCTCCAAGCGGGGTACAACGGGGCGATTCTTCCGGTCAACGGAAACCTCAATCCGACCTCGGATCCTAACGGACCGCATCCGTACTCGTCGGACTTCTATCTCAACGAATCGATTCCGCAGTTACAATCCGGCATGCAATACAGCGTCTACCTGGGGCAAACGTACGGCGGCTGCACGCCGGTTCAGATCGGACAGTTCAACACGTAAGCAACGATCGCGATCTAGGCGGTCCAGTCGAGCATCGCTTCCCACTCGGGCTTGGGGAAGCGCTGTTTGGACTTGATCGCCTCGACGTACTTGCGTTTTCCGGCCCGGTTGCCCTTACCGAGCATGATGCCGCCGACGAGCCGGTCTTGCCAGAAGAACAGTGCGCGATACCAGCCCTTCTCGCGATCGATCTTGCGAACCATTTCGAGTTCCGGCTGCAAGTCGGGCGAAAGGCCGAACTGCGTGATCGTTTGCCCCTTAAAGAGCAGTGACGAGTACTCGGGAACGTCGTGGTAGACGTCGCTTCCGCCCATCATGTTCTGCGCCACGAGTTTGCCGTGCGCACCCGCATTATTCCACGTTCCCATCCGATAGCGCATCTCGAGAATCGGATCGTAGAAATCCGCGATATCGCCGGCCGTGAAGATACCCTTGATATTCGTCTCGAGATGATCGTCGCATAAGATGCCGTTGCGGCTGATCTCGATTTCGGTGTTTTCGACCAGATCGGTGTTCATCGTCAACCCGAACCCGACGCCGTAACAATCGGCAGTGATTTCAAGCCCCTTCTTCGTGCGTACTTTCGTGACGACGCCGTTGGAGCGAACGAACTCTTCGACTTCCTCGCCGTAGTGTAGGTGCACGCCGTCGTTGCGCGCCGCTTCGTCGACGAGCGCGCCCGCGTCTTCGTCGAGCAAGCGGTGCAGCACATGCGGGCCGCGCAGCAGCCAGTGCGTTTCGATCTTGCGTTGGGCGAACGCTTCGGCGAGTTCGTACGCGATGAACGAGCCGCCGACCGCGACGGCCGCTTTGGAACGGTCGATCTGTTCGGAGATCGCCCGCGTGTCGTCGAGGTATTGGAAGTTGTAGACGTTGGTCGCGCCTGCGCCGCCCGGCGCCGGCGCCGGGTTCGGGCGTCCGCCCGTCGCGATCAGCAACGCATCGAAGGGATACTCGCGACCCTCCGCCAGCACCGTTCGCTCGCTTACATTGATGCGCTCGACCCGGGTGCGCAGCTTGAGGTCGATGCGGTGTTCTTCGTGCCAGCCGATCGTTCGCATCATCACCTTCTCCTCGGGGATCTGCTTACGCAGCATCGGAGGCAGGGAGATGCGGTTGTAGAGGGGGTAGGGCTCATCGCCGAAGAGCGTGATCTCGCACGAGCTGTCGTGTTTACGCAGTTGCTCTGCCGCGGTCGTACCGGCAAAGCCATTCCCAACGATTACATATCGCCGAACGTCGGAATACGGCATACTAGATATATGGACGTTCGGCTGGTGCAACTCCTGGGTTCGTTCATCCGTGCGCGGTCGGACTACGCGCTGGCACGGCTGGAGTGCGCTATGCTCCTGTCCGATGCACCGGCCCCACCCGTGATCGATCGCCTGCCCGACGCGTCCGAGGTGACGTTGCGGGTCGTGTGGCCGACGGTCGAACGCCAACTGGAAATCGCGATGAGCTACTCAAAGCAGCTCACCCGAAACAAGAACGACCTCTTCAAACAAGAACCGGGCGTGCGCGCTTTAGAGCGCACCTTGCGCGAACTCGACCAATACGCTCGCGCGATCCGCTGGGTACTGACCGTTACCGAGAGTGAAGACCCGCGTTAGCCGTGTAACGCGAGCCCGGTCATCATCGTAAAGCCGATTTCCAACGCACGCTCGTCGATGTCGTAGCGCGGGCTATGTTGCGGCTCATGCCCGATATTCTCACCGCGTACGCCGACGATGAAGTACGCGCCCGGCCGTTCTTCCATCATAAACGACATGTCTTCGGCCCACATCACGATGTCGTGCGGATCGACGACGTTATCGAGCGCGATCGTGTTGGCTGCGACGTCGCGAACGACGTCGTCCATCGAGGCATCGTTCACCGTCGGCGGATACTGCCACATGTAGTGGAATTCGTACTCTAGGCGCATCGCGTCTGCGAGTCCCTTCGTCATCCGTTCCAATCGTTCGGGAATCGAACGGCGTACGCCGTCGTCGAAGGCGCGCACGGTTCCAAGGAGTTCGGCATAATCCGGAATCACGTTGAAGGTCGTGCCGGACTGTAACTTGCCGACGGTGACGACGACCGGATCTTTCGGCGCGATCTCGCGGCTTGAAATCGTCTGAAACATCCCGACGAGTTGCGACGCGGCGACGACCGGATCGACCGACGCATGCGGCATCGCGCCGTGCCCGCCTTTGCCTTTAAGGACGATTCGGAAGCGGTCGGACGATGCGAAGAACGCACCGTCGCGCACCCCGATCTTACCGACGTCGAGCCCGCTGTACAGATGTAGCGCAAAGACGCGGTCGACGTGCGGATTCTCGAGCGCACCGTCCTCGATCATCGCCTTATTGCCGGCCGGGCCTTCTTCCGCCGGCTGAAAACAAAAGACGAGCGTCCCGGGAATCTGCTCGCGCATCCGCGCAAGCGCGCGAGCACTGCTCAACAGAATCGCGACGTGCCCGTCGTGTCCGCAGGCGTGCATGACGCCCGGCCGGGTCGAGCGATACGGCACGTCGGCCGTCTCATCCATCGGCAGCGCGTCCATATCAGCCCGAAGCAAGGTCACCGGACCCGGCTTACCGCCCTTGAGCGTCGCCAGGACTCCCGTCTTACCGATGCCGGTACGAATCTCGTCGAACCCGCAGCCGTTGAGTTCGTTGACGATGAACGCCGCCGTCTCGTGCTCTTCGAACGAGAGCTCCGGGTGCGCGTGAAGCTGGCGGCGATACCGCACGAGCTCGTCGCGCGGAATTTCAAGGGCGGTGACGGTGAGCATAGCCAACGGACTAGGCGCCGCTGGTCGACGGTTCCTTCCCGATCGCAACCTCGGCTACGATCTCAAACGAGCGCAGGCGAGCGCGGTGATCGTAAATATGGCCCGTTACCATGACTTCGTCCGCGTCCGTTTGCTCGGCGAATGCCGCGATCTGACGTCCGACCGATTCCGGCGTTCCCACGATGGCGTACGTCAGCGTGCGCTCGACCATGTCGCGCTCCATCGGCGACCAGAGCCCTTCCATCGAATCGACCGGCGGCGGCAGTGGCCCCGGGCGCCCGCGGCGCAGGTTAATAAACGACTGCTGATGTGACGTAAAGAGCCGGCGCGCTTCTTCGACCGTATCGGCGGCAACCACGTTTACCGCGGCCATCGCATACGGCGCTTTGAGTTGCGCTGACGGCTGGAATTCCGCGCGATAGATGCGCAGCGCTTGCAACAGGAAATCGGGTGCGAAATGCGACGCAAACGCAAAGCGCAAACCCATCGCGGCTGCTAGCTGTGCGCTAAACAAACTCGATCCGAGGAGCCAAACGGGGATGTCGCTCCCCGCGCCGGGTACGGCGCGCACCGGTTGCCCGGGGAGCGCCGGCGCAAAGTATGCGAGCAGTTCCGAGACGTCGTGCGGAAATGTTTCATCGCTTGGACCGAGATTACGGCGGAGCGCACGCGCGGTGCGCTGATCGGTACCAG
>DASSZO010000046.1:0-5959 GCA_035702815.1 Candidatus Aquilonibacter sp.
AGAACGAGGCGCCGCATTGCTGCGACGCCTCGCGCGTTTCGATGTAGGACCACCGGCTTGATACGAGCCGACCGTACCACATCTACACCGACTTCGCAACACGGGGTGGCATGTCGCGGTTGGAACGCCCGGGAATCGAACCCGGTGCCACGCGGTGTATCAAGCCGGTGGTCGACACCATCGAAGCGCCCCAACACGCATCTATCCCTCGAGCGTATCAAGGTAGCAAGGATGAGCGTTCGACTCGCGGCCCTTACCAGCGGCCAGTTGCGCGCGCAGACGCAACTGCAGCGTAGTGATGCGGCGCTTCGTTATTTGGTGACGATATGAGTGAGGAACCGCGTCCACGCCGTTATTGGGCGAGTGCGACTTTGCGGACGCGATTGGTTCCCCAATCTACGACGTAAAGTGCGCGCTCGGCTGCGTCGTACATGACATCGCCTGGGTGGTCGAACCGCGCTTCGCTGCCGGCTGCATCGACAGATCCCACGCTGCCGTTGCCGGCGATGGTCGTAACCATGCCGTCGGCAGTGATCTTGCGAATCGCATTATTTGCCGAATCTGCAACGTAGACGTCTCCCTTGCCGTCGCACGCAACGCCGGTCGGAGCGTTAAAGCGCGCCGCCTTCGCATCCGCGTCGACGAAACCCGCAGCTTTATCGCCCGCAAGCGTCGTCACGTCACCGTTGAGCGTCACCTTACGAATGCTGTTGTTGCCGGTATCGGCGACGTAGAGCGCGCGGTCGGCGTCGCAATATGCAATTCCGCGCGGATTATCGAATGCGGCCGTGTCGTGCGCGCCGTCGGCGAAGCCCGGCTTCTCCGTTCCAGCAAGCGTAGCTGCGGAACCCCGCATATCGACGACGCGGATGCGATTCTGACACCCTTCAGAGACGAACACGATGCCTGAGGCCGGATCGGTTGCAATGCCGACCGGACCGGAAAAGCGTGCTTGAGTGCCGTTTTCCGAACCGGGTTTTGCGCCCGCTAGCACGCGCGCTTTCCCGTTGACCGGATCGTAGGCAACGACGCCGTTGAGCGTCGGGCCCGGCGCTCGCTGAGTTTCGCTCATACACGGAACACTTCCAACGACCACATAGATTTGTTTGTCGATCGGATTGTAGGCAAGCGCGTTCGGTGAGATCGCGTACTGAACCACCGAGACTTCTTTGAGCGCATTAATGCGCCGGATCGTATCGCGGTTTTCGACATAGGGTCCAAACCACGGGGTCGTGCTGGATATCGCGCTCCAATCACCGACGTAGATGTCTCCGCTGATCGGGTCGCGCACGATACCGTGCAGATGCTGGTCGCCGCTTGGTTCGGTAAAGAGATTCGGATTAACGACCGTCGTAACGGTTCCCGGAGACGTGACGGTGATGGCAAGCAGCATGGGCGTCACCGCGACGATTGCCAGCCGTGCGAACGTGCGAATCATGGGCAGCCTCCTAGCGTAGATGCATGCCCATTCTTGCATCGTGTGAGGAAAAAGCGATGCGCATTTCGCGAATGATCGCCATTGCGATGCGGCGACTATGAAAACCGGTGTTTGCGGGTATGCGTGCAGCATGAATACCGAAACACGTGCCCCGTCGCCGCTGCTCAACCCAGTCGATCGATTTCCGCGAGCGCCGTTTCCGATGCAACGGCAACCGTGGCCCGGGTTGGCGTCGAAGATGACGCCACGGCCGGACCAAGGCGAACAAAGCTATCGGGGCTCGGGACGGATGCTCGGACGCAAGGCGCTCGTAACGGGTGGCGATTCCGGCATCGGCGCGGCGACCGCGATCGCGTTTGCGAAAGAAGGCGCCGACGTTGCGATCAACTATCTCCCCGAAGAAGAAGCAGACGCCCAAGCCGTCGTCGCCGCAATTCGAGCGGCTGGCCGCAAGGCGACCACGATTCCCGGTGACCTTCGTGATGAAGCCTTCTGCAAGAAACTCGTCGATGAAGCGGTCGCCGCACTCGGCGGCCTCGATACGGTCACTAATATCGCGGGACGGCAGCAGGCCATCGACTCGATCGAAGCGCTGAGTAGCGACGACTTCGATGCGACCTTCAAAACCAACGTCTACGCAATGTTCTGGATCGTCAAAGCGGCATTGCCGCACCTCAAGCCCGGATCGGTGATCATCAACACGACGTCTGAGCAAGGCTATAATCCCGACCCGTATTTGCTCGACTACGCCTCCACAAAGGCGGCGATCGCGAACTTCACCAAGGCGCTTGCAAAGCAGCTCGCTCCCCGCGGTATCCGCGTGAATGCAGTTGCTCCGGAGCCGATCTGGACGCCGCTGCAGATCAGCGGCGGCGCACCCGACGCCAAGATTCCTCAGTTCGGCGCGCAGACACCGCTCGGCCGCGCGGGACAACCCGTCGAACTGGCACCGGTCTACGTCACGCTCGCGCAGAGCGATCTGAGTTACGGCACCGGGCTGATTTGGGGCGACACAGGCGGTAACCCCGGACCGGGATAGGCGCGGACGTCCTAGGGATTTAGGGGTGCTTGATAAATCTATCAAGCCCTATGGATACCGCCGCTACCGAACCCCGGGTCACGATGGACGAAATCACGGCGCTCGCGAAGCGTCGCGGTTTCATCTTCCAATCGAGCGAAATTTACGGCGGTATCAACGGGTTCTGGGATTATGGCCCTCTGGGCGCCGTCCTCAAGCGCAATGTAAAGGACGCGTGGTGGCGCGATACGGTGCAGCTCCGCGACGACGTCGTCGCCTTCGACTCGTCGATCATCATGCATCCCTCGACATGGGAAGCGTCGGGCCACATCGCGCAGTTCCACGATAAGCTCGTCGATTGCAAGGTGTGCAAGCACCGCTTTCGTCTCGACCATCTCAAGAACCCCAATCAGTGCCCCGACTGCGGCAGCAAAGACAGCTTTACCGAGCCCCGCAACTTCAACCTGATGATGAAGACCTTCGTCGGACCGATGGAAGATACGGCCGCGGTTGCGTATCTGCGTCCGGAGACCGCTCAGGGCATCTTCGTCAACTTCAAAAATGTGTATCAGACGGCGCGCAAACGCCCGCCGTTCGGCATCGCGCAAATCGGCAAGTCGTTCCGGAACGAGATCACGCCGGGTAATTTCACCTTTCGCGTGCGCGAGTTCGAACAAGCGGAACTTGAGTATTTCGTTCCCGATGACGGAAACGATCTTGCCGCATTCCAGACGTGGGTCGACCTGCGCAAAGCGTGGTACTCGAAGTACGGCGTGAAGGCCGACCGCTTGCGCTTCTACGAACTCAAGGCCGAGGAGCGCCCGCACTATGCGCGTGCAGGCATCGACGTCGAGTACCTGTTTCCATGGGGCTGGGGCGAACTCGAGTCGATCGCGCACCGCGGCACGTACGATCTCGACGCGCACATGAAGCTGTCGGGCAAAGATCTACGTTTCTTCGATGAAGCCTCGAAGACGCATTATACGCCGATTCTCATCGAAAGCTCGGCCGGTATGGACCGCACGACGCTGACAATGCTCATCGATGCGTACGAAAAAGAGAAGCTGACGGACTCGAACGGCAAGGAAACGGAACGCACCGTGCTGCGCTTCCATCCGTTCATCGCACCGGTGCAGATCGCGGTCTTTTCGCTCGCGCGAAACAAGCCGGAACTGGTCGAACGGGCTCGCTCGATCGAAGCAGGCTTGCGCTCGCTGTACCGTACGAATTACGACGAGGGTAACATCGGCCAGCTCTACCGCCGTCAGGACGAGATCGGTACGCCGTATTGCGTGACGGTCGACTACGACACGCTCGGCGACGGTACCGTGACCGTGCGCGACCGCGATTCGATGACCCAGGAACGCATCGCCGCCGATAGCTTGGAACGCTACTTTGCGGAGCGGCTCCGAGGGTAGGATGGGTATAGTCCTACGACATTCCAGTGGAGGGATTCAATGGAGCTTGCGGAGCGACCGGTTGAGGCTATGTCCTTGACGCCCAAATACGTCTTTTTCTTCGACGAAGGCGACGGTTCGATGAAGAACCTCTTGGGCGGCAAAGGCGCCGGCCTCGCGGAGATGACTCGCGCCGGTTTGCCGGTTCCGCAAGGCTTCACGATCACGACCGACGCGTGCCTCGCCTTCTATAGCGAGGGTAAGCGCTTTCCCGCGGGTCTGGACGATCAGATCGAACACGCGATGACGCAGCTTGAGCAGCGGTTGGGCAAACGATTCGGCGACGAATCCGATCCACTGCTCGTATCGGTCCGCAGCGGCGCGCGCGTCTCGATGCCCGGAATGATGGATACGATTCTCAATCTGGGCTTGAACGATCGTACCGTCGACGGCTTGGCCGCGAAGACCGGCAACGCGCGCTTTGCCTGGGATGCGTACCGGCGTTTTGTCATGATGTTCTCGAGCGTCGTGCTCGGCATCGAGAAAGACGCGTTCGAGGAATTGATCGAGGAGCGCAAGCACGAACTCGGCGTCGCAACCGATCCCGAGATCGATGCCGCGTCGTGGAAGGCGCTCGTCGCCCGCTTCAAAGACGTCGTACGCGAACGCGCCGGCCGCGAGTTCCCGCAAGCGGTGGACGAACAGTTACGCCTGGCAATCGAAGCGGTCTTCGATTCGTGGAACTCCAAGCGCGCTATCGACTATCGCCGCTATAACAAGATTCCCGACGATTGGGGAACGGCCGTCAACATCGTGCAGATGGTGTTCGGCAACATGGGTGACGACTCGGGAACCGGCGTCGCGTTCACGCGCGACCCGAACACCGGCGAGAAGGTGCTCTTCGGCGAGTATCTGACCAACGCGCAGGGTGAAGACGTCGTTGCCGGCATTCGAACGCCGGAGAAGATTGCCGATCTGCAGCGCACGCAGCCCGAGATCTATCAGCAGTTCCTCGACATCGCGGCGCGTCTCGAAGCGCATTACAAAGAGATGCAAGATCTCGAGTTTACCGTCGAGCGCGGCAAGCTCTACATGCTGCAGAATCGCACCGGGAAACGATCGGCCGAGGCCGCGGTCAAGATTGCTATCGACATGGTGGAAGAAGGTCTGATCGATAAGAAGACCGCCGTTTCGCGCGTCGACGCAAAGGCGCTCGACCAGCTCTTTCACGCCCGGATCGATCCGCATCAACGTTTCGACGCCGCCTGCAAGGGCCTCAACGCCTCGCCGGGCGCGGCGACCGGGCAGATCGTGTTCACCGCGGATGACGCCGTTGCTTGGAAAGAGCGCGGGCTCGATACCGTGTTGGTCCGCGTGGAAACCACACCGGACGACGTGCACGGCATGATCGCCGCACGCGGCGTGCTCACGGCAAAGGGCGGTGCTACGTCGCACGCGGCCGTTGTGGCGCGTGGAATGGGCAAACCGTGCGTTGCCGGATGCGACGGCATCCACATCGAGCGGCGCAAGAAGATGGCCGTCATCGGCGACGTGACGCTTCGCGAAGGGGACTGGCTGACGATCGACGGCACGACCGGCAACGTGATCATCGGGAAGCTGGAATTGATCGACGCGCCGAGCAAACTTCCCGACTGGCTCGCAACGTTTCTCTCATGGGCCGACGACGTTCGCCGCCTGCAAGTCTGGGCAAACGCCGATACGCCGGAAGACGCGCGCAAGGCGCGGGAACTCGGGGCGCAGGGCATCGGTTTGTGCCGCACCGAGCACATGTTCATGCAGCAAGACCGTCTGCCGATCGTTCAGCAGATGATCCTCGCGAATACGCCAGAAGCGCGAGCGCGCGCGCTCGAAAAGTTACTGCCGTTCCAGCGCCAGGATTTCATCGGCATTCTGGAAGCGATGGCGGGTTATCCGGTGACGATTCGCTTGCTCGACCCGCCGCTCCACGAGTTTTTGCCCTCGCTCGAGCAGCTCTTGGTCGAAACGACGGAGCTGCGCGTGCGCGACGGCGTCGATTCGGCGCACTACAAGCAACGCGATGCGATGCTCAAGCGCGTGCAGCAACTGCACGAGCAGAACCCGATG
>DASSZO010000048.1:0-4831 GCA_035702815.1 Candidatus Aquilonibacter sp.
CAGCCATCGTCGGGAACCCGGTATTCGACCCCCAGCTTGTCGAGCACCGTGCGCTCGCTCTTTGCGTCCAAGACGGCTTTGTGATGACAGTGCTGATGCACGATCGCCACGCCATCGAGTTTCGGCGGCGCATACTCGGGCGCGTGCTTAGCGAGAAATTCCGAGAACAGGTACGTTTGCTTCGCTAAGCGTTCGGCGTCGTGGTCGTTGCCGAGAAGGTCGCGCATCTCGTCGCGAAAGACCGATACGCAGCTGGGCTCCAACCCAACGATCATCGTCCCCGCGCGAATCTCGTCACGAAGATCGTCCAGAATCTCGTATAACATCGTCTTTGCCATACCGAGGAAGCCGTAATCGTAGAGCGGCCGTCCGCAGCAGAGCTGCCGCTTCGGAATCGTGACGTGGAATCCGGCGTCTTCGAGCACTTCAACGGCGGCGATCGCCGTCGAGGGGTGCAGCGCGTTGTTCCAGGTGTCGGGCCAGAGAATGATACGCTGCTTGCCGACGTTTTTCGGCGCGCGCGCCTCAAACCACGCGCGGAACGGCTGCGGTGCAAAGGTGGGAATCCGACGGCGCTCGTCCATCCGCGCACCCCACTTCGCTATTCGATTGAGGACCGGTGCCTGCGAAAGCGCGTTGATCAGCCAGGGCGCACGGGTGATCGCGCGCGACCAGATCATCATCCACCCGAACGCATAAGCATTGCGCGGACGGATCGTCCCCTCGTAATAGTGCGACAGAAATTCCGCCTTATAGGTCGCCATGTCCACGTTGACCGGACACTCGCCTTTGCATCCCTTGCACGCAAGGCACATGTCGAGCGCATCTTTGACCGCCGCGTTGCGCCAGCTTCGATCCAACGGGTTGCCACGCAACATCTCGAAGAGCAGGCGAGCGCGGCCGCGGGTGGCGTACTTTTCTTCGCGCGTCGCCATGTAACTCGGACACATCGTGCCGCCGTCGTGTTTTCGGCACTTTCCGGTCCCGACGCACCGATTGGCCGCATACGCAAAGCTCCCGTTATCCGCCTTAAACGTAAAATGCGTCTCGGGATTCCAGGGTTCGTAGGACGTGCCCCAGCGAAGGTCGGAGGTCAGCGAATTCGGATGCACGACCTTGCCGGGATTCATCTTGTTCGCGGGATCCCAAATGCGCTTAAACTCCCAAAACGCTCGACAGATCTCGTCGCCGAACATGATCGGCAAGAGCTCGCCGCGCGCCTGGCCGTCACCGTGTTCACCTGATAGCGACCCGTTATACTTCACGCACAAGTGCGCCGCACGGGTGACGAACTCGCGATAGCGCGCGATTCCGTCGGCGGTGAAGAGGTCGAAATCGATGCTGCAGTGCAGGCAGCCCTGGCCGAAATGACCGTACAGGGAGGCTTTGTAGCCGAATTCGTTCATCAGCGCTTGGAAGTCGCGCAGATAATCGCCCAGATCTTTTGGATCGACGGCCGAATCTTCCCATCCGGGGTAGAAATCCGGTTCGTTTGGAATCTTCGAGGTCGAGCCGAGGCCCGCATCGCGCAACGCCCATAGGCGCGCTTCTTCTTCAGGATCCTTGACGAGTTTATAGGTCGGCGCGTCCTTGCGGGATTCGAAATCTCTGGCCAACGTATTGGCCTTGTCGTCGGCTTCGTGCGCGCTCTCGGCTCCGAATTCGACGATCAGCCATGCGCCCCCATCGGGAAACATCGCGCGGCTCTTCGTCGATTCACCCTTGTCGTGCATGTACATGAACATGCTCTCGTCCAGGCCTTCGAGCGCGATCGGGCCGTGTTCGTTGCAGAACGGCACATGGTCGGCCGCCGTCGCGATATCTTTAAACCCAAAAAGCGCAAGCGATCGGTGCGGCGGACTATGCACGAGACGAACGGTCGCCTCGGTAATCGTTACGCACGTTCCTTCCGAACCGACGAGCGCACGGGCCACGTTGAACCCATTCTCGGGAAGGAGCCAATCGAGGCCGAACCCCGAGACCCGTCGCGGAATCCGCGGGAACTTCTCGCGAATCTTATCGGCGTAGCGATCGCGGAGATCTTTGAGCTTGGCATAAATTTCGCCGCGGCGGCCGCCTTGCGCAATGATCTGCTCGAGCTCCTCATCACTGGTCGCGCCGACGCGCATACGCACGCCGTCGTACGTGACGATCTCGAGTTCCTCGGTATTATCCGAGCTTTTGCCGGCCATCTGCGCGTGCATGCCGCACGAATTATTGCCCAGCATGCCGCCGAAGGTGTTGCGATTGTGCGTCGCGGGGTCGGGCCCCCACGTAAGGTGGCGCTCCTCGGCCGCGTCACGCAGATCGTCGTTCACCAAGCCCGGCTGGACGCGCGCGCGCTTTGCTTCCCAGTCGATCTCGACGATCCGATTCATATACTTGCTGAAGTCGATGACGACCGCGACGTTGCACGTCTCACCGGCCAGGCTCGTTCCTCCGCCGCGTGAAACGATCGGCGCACCGTGTTTACGGCATTGCGCGATCGCCGCTTCCACGTCTTTGGGATCCTTGGGGATGACGACGCCGATCGGCACTTGCCGATAGTTCGACGCGTCGGTAGAGTACATCGCGCGCGATCCCTCATCGAAGCGAACCTCTCCGGCGATCGCCGCGCGCAAGTCCTCCTCCAAGGCACGAACATCGAGCTCCGCGTCCGCCGGTTCGGTTTGGCCGCGAACGCTCAGAACCTTAATCACTCTTTCCCCCTTTAGATCTTGTATCGCAGCGCGTCGGCGCGCTTGAACTCAAGGCCGATGCCCGGTCGAGTCAGATCGGGCTCGAGCGCGCCGTCAATCGGGTCGCTTGCGCCGTCGAAGAGCATCTTCTCGATGCGTGCGTGGTCGAAGAAATACTCCATGTGCCGCAGCATTTTGCACGCGATGGCCGCGTGCAGTTGCAGGTGCGGCGCGCAGTGCGTCGACAGCGGCACCATCGCGGTTTGGCAGAGGCCGTCGACCGCCAAGAGTCCGCTCAGACCACCGCAACGTGAAGCATCGGCCTGAAGACAATCGACCGTTTGCGCACCGAGCATTCGCCAAAAATGGTAAAGCCCGTAACCGTACTCACCCGACGCGATGTCCATGCCGGCCGGAGCGCGCTCGCGGATTTGGCACAACCCCTCGAAATCCTGATGGTAGACCGGCTCTTCGAACCAGCTCACGCCCAACGCGGCGTAGTCCTCGGCAAAGCGCATCGCTTGCTTGCGCGAATACGCGCCATTGGCGTCCACGAACAGCTCGTTGTTTTCCCCAATCGCCTCGCGTACCGCGCGTACGCGCGCGACGTCGCTGTCCGGATCTCGCCCGACCTTCATCTTGACGCGCGGAATTCCCATCGCGATCCAGTGACGCATATGATCGCGTAACTGATCGATCGTAAACGACGTAAAGCCGCCGCTGCCGTAGACGGGCACTTCGGCACGCGCCGCTCCGAGCAACGTGCAGACCGGTGCGCCAAGCAGCTTTCCCTTAAGGTCCCACAGGGCGACATCGACCGCGGAGATGGCCATCGACGTGATGCCGTCGCGTCCCAGGTTGCGAATCTTCGCCTGCATGTCGGCAAAGCGTTTGCCGGTTGCGAGCGCGTCGGCGCCGGTCAGAAGGCCGATGAACTCATCCGCGATGACGCTGCCGGCGGCAACGTCGGCGTACGTGTAGCCGATGCCGGTTCGTCCCCCCGCCGTGACCTCGACGAAAACCATCGTCGTCGCGTCCCACCGCGCGGTGCCGTCCGATTCGGCACCGCTCTCGGTAGGCACGCGGTAGACGCTGACCTCGACGTCGGCGATCGGAGCGGCAACCTGCGCTGCCGTCGCGACGCTCACTTCTTCTCGGCGCCGGTTCCGACGACTCCGGCGATCACGCTCTTGATCGACTCCTTGATGATGCTGCCCTCATTGGGGTCACCCTTGACCAGCGCCGAGAAATACTGGTGCGCCTCCTCGAAGGAGATGTGCGGCGGCAACTGCGCGATATTCGGCGACACGTGCGCGTCGATGATGACCGGACGATCGGAAGCGAACGCCTGTTGCCACGCCGCATCGACGTCGTCCGGACGTTCCACCCTGATACCGTTGAAGCCGAGTTGCCGGGCGTACGCAGCATAATCGAAATTCGGGAGATTTTGCGATGCCTCGAATTTCGGATCGCCGCTCATGATACGCATCTCCCACGTAACCTGGTTGAGATCGTCGTTGTGCAGCACGAGAAAAATGACGCGTGGATCGATCCACTGCTTCCAATATTTTGCGACGGTAAGCATCTCGGCGTTACCGTTCATCTGCATCGCTCCATCGCCGGTGCATGCGATTGCGACCCGATCCGGAAACGCGAATTTCGCGGCAATCGCGTACGGAACGGCGGAGCCCATCGTGGCAAGACCACCCGACAGCGAGCCCTTCATGCCGCGGCGCATCATGATGTTGCGCGCGTACCAGTTGGTGGCCGTGCCCGCGTCGCCGCTGAGGATCGCCCCTTCGGGCAGATGCTCGTTGAGCGAAACGAAGAGCAGCTGCGGGTTGATCGGATCGGCGCTTACTTTGGCGCGCGCGTGTTCTTGCTCGTTCCATTTCTGCTTGACGTCAGCGAGGCGATCGACCCACGAGCGATCCGCCTTCTCGTCGAGCATCGGCAGCAGCTCGCGCAGCGTCGCCGCGGCATCGCCGACCAGATTCAATTCCGTCGGATAGCGCAGTCCGAGGTTCTTGGGGTCGATATCGATTTGAATGCCGCGCGCCTGTCCTTCCTTGGGCAGAAACTCCGAATAGGGAAAGGATGTCCCGACCATCAGGAGCGTGTCGCACTTCTCCATCATCTCGAAACTGGGAAGC
>DASSZO010000097.1:0-2570 GCA_035702815.1 Candidatus Aquilonibacter sp.
AAAAAGGCCGACAAAGAGCCCGACAAACTCAAGATTCTCTCGCAGCTCTTCACCGGCGCAAACACCCTCGAAGGCACCGGCATCATCTACACCGCCACGATCAAGAACGCGCTCGAGGTGCAGAAGTACCTGACCGAAACGATCGGTGTACCGGCGGCCGTCTATCACTCCAAACTGCACAAAGAAGATCGCACGCTCGTCCATGAGTGCTTCATGAACGAGACGATTCGCGCCGTGGTCGCGACCAATGCGTTCGGCCTCGGTATCGACAAGCCGAACATCCGCTTCGTCGTGCACTACGATCTGCCGGGTTCGCTCGAAGCGTACACGCAAGAAGCCGGACGCGCCGGACGCGACGGCGAGAAGTCGCGCTGCATCCTGATCTATCGCATGAGCGACACGCGCGTGCAGAACTACTTCCTCACCGGCAAGTATCCGGATATCGAAGAAGTGCAGCGCGTCTTCGGCACGATCGAAGTTTTTGGCGATCAGGAAGCAGGCGTCTCGATGACCGACCTGCGCAAGATTCTGCAGCTGCCGCTCACCAAGCTCAAAGTGATCCTCGCACTGCTCAAAAAATCCGGGTACCTCGAAGCGGGCGGCAAATCGACGTACAAGCTTACCGAAGCGGTGCGCAAGAACCGCGAGCTGGTGCTCAGCCTCGCGAACTACGAAACGAAGAAGAGCTACGATCAGTCGAAACTCGCGATGATGTTGCAGTACGCCGAGAACAGCTCGTGCCGGCGTCGCTTCATCCTCAACTACTTCGGTGAGGATTTCGAAAAAGAGAACTGCGGGAAGTGCGACAACTGCTTGCGCGCAACCGCGCGGGCCGCGGCCCCGGCAAAGACCGGCGGCATGGCCTTCACCCCGCCGCCGAGCACAAAGCCGGCGGGCGCTTCGACGAGCGGTTTCCGCATCAGCGACGTCGTGACGCATCCGAAATTCGGTACCGGCACGATCGAGCGCACGGAAAAAGATTTGGTGACCGTGCTCTTCCCGAACGTAGGCTATAAGACTTTGCTGGCGTCGGCGGTAACTCACGCCGAAGCCGCGAAGATCGCCTAAGCTTCCGTCCCGTAGCGGGACTACTCTAGACGTCGGAGTTTTGTACTGCACCACGCGACCGCGCTTGCGCGCACGTTGATGCTCGTTGCGTTCGTAGGAACGGCCCTGTCATGGGCCTCTTCCGCGCGCGCACAAGTCGAACCACCGCCTCCGCCGCCGACGCCCGTCGTTTCCGCGACGCCGTTTGCCGACGCGCTCACCCCGACGCCGTCACCCGCTCCCGATGCAATTCCGACGCCGATGCCCTCGGCCATCCAAACCTTCCCCGGCGAAACGCCCTCGCCGGCACCGTCGCTATCGCCGGGCGCGTCACCGGAAGGATCGCCCGAAGCCTCGCCCGCGATTTCCCCGTCGCCGAGTATCACGCCGAGCCCCACGCCGCCGCCGGTGACGATCTCGCCGGGAACGCTGCAAGTGCCGGTCAGCACGACGCAGACCGCCCACATCAACGGCGCGTTCGGACAGTTCACGGCGGTCGCCCAAGACCCGAACGTCGTAACGGTCACCGCCAATCAAGACACGCAGACGATCTCGGTCTACGGCAAGACGCCCGGGTCGACCGTCATCACCGTCACCGACTCGCGCGGCATCAGCGCGGCGGCCGGCGTTCGCGTCGCCTATAACGCGGGCGACATCAATCCGTACATCCAGATTCGCCTCACCGGCGACCCGGCCAGCCCTGACTACGTCAAGGATCTCGTGCAGCGCACGATCGTCGCGCAGACCCACACGCAGCCCGGCGCGCAAGTCGTCGTCTCGACCGACGACATCACGATCCATCATCGCCTGCGCCAGGACATGGAAAAGAACATCGACGTGCCGGTGTTGCTGCAGGGCGATCAATATTTCAGCGTCAGCGGCACGACGCGTGTGAACGTGCAGAACGTCGCGGTGCCGCGCATCGCGCCCGACCAGCTCATGGTCAGTGACTTCCCGGAAAAGCTGACCGAAAACGGCATTCTGTTTTCCGCGGATCTCCGTCGCGGTACGCCTTCTCGCTTTCTCTACTTCCACTACAATCCGCCGTCGGAAAAAGATCGCCGCATCGTTCTGGTCGCCGAAAACAAGTCCAGCGATCCCGCCACGCTGCAGTACATCGACGGGCGCGGCGGCCCGACCAAAAACGAGATGGAAGTCGGCCACAACGCCACCAAGACGTTCCTCGTCAACCTGACGCAGAATCAAGGACGCCTGGTGCAGATCGGCGGCAATTCAACCAAAGTGCTCACGACGCAAGAGCTGCCCGCCGGCTCGATCGTCGCGAACCTGTTGCAGCTGCGCGTGCTCGACGGCCCCGCCATCCATCTCACGCTCGTCGCGCAAAACTCGACCGATAGTCCCGACTCCGCGCTCACGACGGGACAGCTGCTCACGAGCACGGTCAAACACGCGCGCGGCATCTATACGATTCCTGAATTCCATTTCGCGACCCAGTGGAACGTGAACGACAGTTATCTCGAACTGCCGATCGGCCAGATTCCGCTGCCGAACACGCTCGCCGG
>DASSZO010000149.1:0-5294 GCA_035702815.1 Candidatus Aquilonibacter sp.
AAGATCGCAATCGTCCCCGCGACGGCCCCCGTGACGGCGAGCGAACCGCCGAATGCGGTCGCCCCGATATAGGACGAAATCGTGAAGAGCGGTCCGGGAACGGCTTGTGCGGCGCCGTACCCGGCGAGGATCGCCGAGGAACCGACGATTCCGGTCCGCGCCATCTGCGACTGCAGCAGCGGTAAGACGACGTGGCCGCCGCCGAAGACGAGCGATCCGACGCGAAAAAGCACGTTCACGAGCATCGCGAGCTGCGACCCGCGTGCGCTCCAGACCGCGAGTACGACGAAGGCGAGTCCAAGGAGCACGAGCGCCGTCACCGCGTTCCGGCGCGAGACGCCCAGGTCCAGCTTCGGCTCCGTCGTCTTCACGCGCCCGTAGAGGATGAAAGCGCCGAACGCGGCCGCGAGCAGGACCGCGAGCGGCGCGACGACGGGAACGGGTACGAGCAGGACGAGCCCCATGATCGCGAGGGCAAAGATCACACGAAGTGCGTCCGGTGCAAGCGATGCGCGCACGGTCGCGATCGCAGAGGCGACGACGGCGGTTGCCACGAGCAGTAAGCCGTGCAGCCATCCCGCGTGCGGATCGGCTGCCGGCAACGCGAGCGCGAATGCGGTCATCAGTGCGGCCGACGGCAGCGTGAAGCCGGCCCACGCCGCAAGCGCACCGAAGGGCCCGGCGCGCAGCCACCCGATCAGCATGCCGGTTTGCGAACTTCCCGGACCGGGAAGCAACGCAGTGAGTGCGACACATTCGCCGAACGTGTCGTGGTCGAGCCACTTGCGCTGTGAAACGAACTCGCGCTCGAAGTATGCCAAATGTGCGACGGGGCCGCCGAACGAAGTACAGCCCAGTCGCAAGAAGCGAAAAAAGACGTCGAGCAGCCGCGGCATGCCTCCAAAAGGTGCGGCACGACGTCAGCGGCAACCTTCGCGGCGTTTTGCCAGTTGCAGCTTACGCAAGTTTAAGGAGAGGTAACGTGGATCTGTCTGCAATCACCGTGTTCATCAACGGAGAGTTCCGCCGCTACGACGATGCCAAGGTGGGATTGCTCACGCACGGTCTGCAGTACGGCACCGGCTGTTTCGAAGGAATCCGCGGCTATTGGGAGCCCGGCGAAGAAGAACTCTACCTGGTCTTACTTCGCGATCATTACGACCGGTTGAAGATCTCCGCGAAGATTTTGACTATGGAGCTTCCGCACTCCGTCGACGAACTGATCGACATCACCGTCGATCTCGTACGCCGCAATAATTTCCGCACCGATATCTACTTGCGGCCCTGCATCTTCAAGGCGGCCGAAGACATCGGCGTGCGCCTGCACAACGTGCCCGACACGTTCGCGATCATCCCGGTTCCGTTCACGAGTTATCTCGACACGAGCAAAGGACTCAGCGTCTGCGTCAGTTCGTGGCGCCGCGCCGACGATACGATGGCGCCCCCGCGCGCGAAGATCACCGGCCTCTACGTGAACTCGGCGCTCGCCAAAAGCGAGGCGGTAGGGAACGGATACGACGAAGCGATTCTGCTTTCGCACGACGGCCACGTCGCGGAGGGTTCGGCCGAAAACCTGTTCATCGTGCGCAACGGCGCGCTCTACACGCCCGATCCTTCACAGAACGTTCTGGAAGGATGCACGCGTCGGGCGATCATGACGATCGCACAGGAGCAGTTGGGTCTGCCGGTCATCGAGCGTTCGATCGACCGCGGCGAGCTCTACGCTGCCGAGGAACTCTTCTTCACGGGAACCGCAGCGGGCATCGCGCACATCACGTCGATCGATCGCCGAACGGTCGGTGACGGTTCGATCGGCCCGATTAGTAAAAAACTTTCCGACTTCTATCAACGTGCGGTTCGCGGGCAGGCGCCGGCATATGCGCAATGGGTGACGGCGACCTACGCAAACCGGACGAAGGCTACCGCGTAACGCGGTCACAGTGCCGTAGTCGTGGCAGCACAGGAACCCGCGTAATCCGGTGATAAAGCGCTTCAGATGAAGCGCTTTGTTGCTACTCTCCTAGCTGCGGCATTTGCCGCGGCTCCAAGTGCTATTTCCGCCGCTCCCGCCGCCTCGCCAGCGCAAAAGCTGATGAGCAAGATGGAGTGGCGTCTCGTCGGTCCCTACATCGGCGGTCGTGTGGTGGCGGTCGCAGGTGTACCCGATCAACCCAATGTCTTCTACATGGGCGGCGTCCAGGGCGGCGTCTGGAAGACCGAAAACGCCGGCAATAGCTGGGACAACATTACCGACGGCAAGATGGGAACGATTTCCCACAGCATCGGCGCGATCGCCGTTGCGCCGTCAAACTCCAAAATTATCTACGTCGGCACGGGCGAAAGCGATATTCGCGGCGACTGGGCTAACGGCGAAGGCGTGTACAAGTCGACCGACGCCGGCGAGACGTGGAAGTACGCGGGCTTGAAAGAGACGCGCCAGACCAGCGCGATCGTCGTCGATCCGCACAACGCGAACATCGCGTACGTCAGTTCGATGGGCCACGTTTTCAAGCCGAACGCCGACCGCGGCGTCTTCAAGACGACCGACGGCGGCAAGACGTGGAAGAAAGTTCTCTTCGTCGACGATAACACCGGCGCAAACGACGTCGTGATGGATTCGAAGAATCCGAACATCTTGTATGCCACGATGTGGCAAGCCCAGCGCACGCCGTGGAATCTTACCAGCGGCGGCCCCGGCAGCGGCGTCTATAAATCGACCGACGCCGGCGCGCACTGGACGAAAATTTCGACGCATCCGGGCTTTGCCAAAGGGATGCTCGGCAAGATGGGCGTCGCGGTCGCTCCCAATAACTCCAACATCGTCTACGCGATCGTACAGGCCAAAGACGGCGGCGTGTTCCGCTCCGATAACGCGGGCGCCACGTGGACGCGCGTGAACGACGAATGGAAGCTCCGCCAGCGCGCCTTCTATTACATGGCGATCTACGTCGATCCGACCAATTGGAAAGTCGCCTATGCGCCCAACGTCGACAGCGTCTTTAAGACGACTGACGGCGGCAAGACGTGGAAGCCCCTCGGCCCGGGCCTCGGCGACAATCACATCATTTGGATCAACCCGAAGAATCCCAAGCTGATGATCATCGGCGACGACGGCGGTGCGAACGTTTCCGTCGACGGCGGCAAGACGTTCAGCACGACCACGAATCAACCGCTCTCGCAGTTCTATCACATCGTGCTCGACAACCAGTTCCCGTACCATATGTACGGCGCGATGCAGGACGCAGGCGCGTTCGAAATTCCGAGCGCGTCGCACGAAGGCCTTGGACTCAACGTCGTGCACGGCGTCGCGCTCGGTGAAAGCACCTATGTTGCGGTGGATCCGAACGATCCGACGGTGACGTACGGTGCTGCCTACTATAGCGTGCTCGCGCGTTTGGAAGGCAAGACCGGCGACGAGAAAAACGTCACGCCGTGGGCGATCTATCTTCCGGGACATCAGGCGAGCGATCAAAAGTATCGCTTCGGCTGGACGCACCCGATTATGTTTTCGTCCGCCGAACCGCACACGCTGTTCGAAAGCGCGCAGGTCGTCTTCCGCAGCGACGACTACGGCAAGACGTGGAAAGTCATCAGCCCCGATCTCACGCGCAACGTGAAATCGACCGAGGGTCCCGCCGGCGGTGATGTGTACTGGGATCAGACCGGCGTCGAGACGTTCCCCGACATCTCGTCGCTCGGTTTCTCGCCGGTGAACAAAGACATCATCTGGGCCGGATCGGCCGACGGCCTCGTGCACGTCACGCAGAACGGCGGCACGAACTGGAAGGACGTGACGCCCAAGCAACTGGGCACGAAGTGGTCGCAGATCAGCAGCTTCGAGCCATCGCCGACCGACGCGTGCACCGCGTTCGTAACCGCGTCGCGTTACCAGTGGGACGACATGCGCCCGTACATCTACAAGACGACGGATTGCGGCGCGAACTGGACGCCCATGACCAACGGCATTCCGGCCGATCAAACGGTCTATGCGGTTCGCATCGACCCGCGCGAGCCGCGCGTCATGTTTGCGGGTACGCGTAGCCGCGTCTACGTGAGCCTCAACGGCGGCCAGAATTGGCAAGACCTTGCGCTCAATCTGCCGCCGGTGCAAGTTCGCGATATCGCAATCAACGCTCGCGAAGGCGAAGTTGCGATTGCGACGCACGGCCGCTCGTTCTGGGCGCTCGATCATCTGCAGCAAGTCGAAGATCTGGCGCGCGAACAGTCGCTCTCGACTGCAAGCGCTCAAGTCTTCGCTCCGGAAACGGCGTGGCTCACGCACGAGTACGGTGGCGGCGGCTATGGCCCGAGCGGCGATAACCCGGATTACGGAACGACCGTCTTCTTCAACCTTCCGTCGAACTACAACGGCCGCACGCCGGCGACGTTGTCGTTCGAGGATGCAAACGGCAAGACGATTCGTTCGTTCAACCTGCATCTCAAAAATAAGAAGGCCAAGAAGTACTCGCGCGATGAGCTCACTGCGATGGATGCAATTAGTGCAGCCAACTATCAGCTCGCGCGCGATACCGCGGTCGAACCGGGAATGAACAAGTTCGTTTGGGACATGCGCTACGCCGGAGCGACGGAAATCGTCGGGCAGCACTTGGTGCCGACCGACGACTTCAGCGACACGCTGCTCGGGCCGACGACGCTTCCCGGCGAGTACACGGTCGTGCTGAACTACGGCGGCAAGACGATGAAGGCGCCGTTCAAGATTCAGCTCGATCCGCGCTTCAATCCGCCGGCCGACGCACTGCCGTCACGCCTCACGCTAGCGATGGCGCTGTCGAATAAGGTCGACGAACTCGACAAGACGATCAACGAAGCGCAGAACAAGATGAAAACGATGTCGGGCGCGAAGCGTGCCGCGGTTGAAAAAGCGGTTTACGCCGCGTACGAGCCGCGGTATCGTTCAAGCGAAGCCGACATCATGTTCCCATCGAAGCTGCGCGATCATCTCGCGATGCTCATGAACTCACTCGACCTCTCCTACTCCGCACCGACAGCCGCCGAAGAGGACGCGGCAAAACAACTCGAGTCCCAAGCCGACGACGCGATCGCCAAGATCAAATCCGCCGCCGGCATGTAGTCACCACCCGTGCCATAAACAAACCGCCCGCCGGCACTACGCCGGCGGGCGGTTTTGTTTCACCGGGTGCTGCGCGCTTGCAGCGCGTTGTCACCCTGAGCTTGTCGAAGGGCGATGTGTCCCTCGACAAGCTCGGGATGACACCGCGGGTGGTGGGCGTGGCGGCGCGTTGTCACGCTGAGCTTGTCGAAGGGCGTTGTGT
>DASSZO010000098.1:0-5064 GCA_035702815.1 Candidatus Aquilonibacter sp.
TATTCCGGGAGCGCAAAACCGCCCGTTTAAGCAAAACTTTGCGGACGATCTGCGCTTGCGATCGGCTGCCGAACTGCGCGCCGCATTCGAACCCTTCGGCGAACCGGCACGGATCGTGCATCAATGCGGATCGGGCGTTTCCGGAGCGGCGAATATGCTCGCGATGGAAGCGGCGGGCTTGTACGGCTCGCGACTCTATGCAGGATCGTGGAGCGAGTGGATCGCCGATCCGTCGCGCCCTATCGTCGGCGCCGCAGCCGAAGAGTCGTAAAGACCGCAAGAAGGACGCCGATCACCGCGATGACGAGAGCGACGAGCGCGACATACGAGCGCTTCGTCGTTCCCGCGCATGCCCCGTATGCTTTCCCAAAGGCGGTCTGCGCGCACGCGAACGTCTGCCACCGATGATCGCTCACGTCACCGACCCGCCACGACCACGCATCGTACGCTTCGATCCATCGTTCCCGCACCGCGGGATCGCTCGAAATCCGGTCGTGCAACTGCGCTAACTGCGCCGCGTCGAATGCACTCGTGCCGTAAAGCGCGTCGAAACTGGGCTCGCGCGTCCAGCCGCTTTCGCTTCGATCGAACGTAAACGGCACGACGTCGCGTAGACCGCGCTCGTCGACGTCGAGTTCGTAGAATGCCGGCGAGTTGCGATAGACCGGCGAGAGCGACGACGCGACGAGCATCGGGACGCCGCCCGGCACGCGAAAATCGTACCGATGCGTGTGTCCCACGACGGCAAACGCGACGTGCGAGCGATCGCGGGCAAGAATCGCCCGCAAGCGACGGTCGTAGTATTCGGAGAGAAAGGGAACCGCGACGATCCGATGCGTGTACGTCGTGCTCTGCGGATCGAATCCAAGCGGCATGTGCATGACGACGACGTTCGAGCCGGCTGATAATTCGGACGCCGCCCACGTCATTTCGTCGGCGGGGGCATGCCGGCCGTGCGTCTGACAGGGCCCTCGGTAGACGAAGGACCACAGCACGCTGTTGAGCACCACCGCGCGCATTCCGTTGGGCAGCATCGCGGTATAGTATCCGCCGCGAACGTAGTCACGCACGAAGTGCGGCGAAGCACCGCCTCGATTCACAAGCGGCTCGAACATCGCCGCGATGTCCGCGGCGTATGGGCCGCCGGTCTCGCTGTGATAGTCCCCGCACGGGTCGTCATTGTTACCGATCGCAAGCAGCACTTGCGCCTTCGGAAACGCGGCGTTGAGTTGCTGGGCGATCGATCGCACGGTACTGCGGGCGGCCGTATACGGATTCTCCCGCGCATCCCGCGCCAGTGCGGGAAAATGATGCGCGAGCAGATCGCCGCCGAGCACGATGACGCGCGCATCGGGATCGGTCCGATGCATCTGCTCCAACGCTTGATGGAAAAGCCACGGGTTTGTATCTTGCGCGTACGGGACGTGCTGCCGGCGATCGTACGGGTTGAGGTGGATGTCGTTGAGCACCAGCCAGTGCATCGCGACCGCTGCGAAGATCGCAATCACGGTGAGGCCGACGGCGAAGGCAGCGGGGTGGGGGACGGCAACGGCGGCGCCGGCGGATGCGGCGGAAGCTGGCGCTGAATTTGCGGCGACGCGCACGCTGAATATTCCGTCACGGTTAACGCGACGTTCGCGCACCAGTACGCGTGCCAGGTTGCGTCGGTCATCGGAGCGCGGCCGCTTCCGCTGTCGAAATAACTTTCGAAGCGCCGCCGCACCCGTTCGTCGCTAAAAATCGATTGCTGGATGGCGGCGAAATGCGGGGCATCGATCGGTCCGTGTCCGTAGGTGCTGTCGAAATCGTACTCCCGTTGCCAGCGTGCGCCGCCGCGCCCGTTCTTCGCCAGCGCAGCAAGATCGTCGAGCACGAAGACTTGCAGATCGTCCACGGTCGCGGTTTCGTCATCCACTCGAAGCACCGTAAACGCGGGATTGTTGTTGAAGATTGGACTGATCGACGGAACGAGCACCATCGGAACATAGGGGCGGCTGGGATCAGGACCGATCATGCGATAGGCGTTCATGTGCGTGTGGCCGGCCAGCGAGAAGACGACGTGCACCGGGCCGCGCAACAGCGCGTCGATCATCGCGTCGTTGAAGTGCGGCGTGAGGAACAACACCGGCGTATCCGGATTTCCATGGAGCGTCGAGTACGCGTCGACGCCCGGCGGAATATGAGCGATGACCCAAACGTTCGAAGCGCCAAGCGATTTCGTCGTCGCCGCCAGCCAGGTGAGTTCGTCCGCGCCGGGCGCGGCGCTCTTTTGACCGCACGCATTTCGATACTGGGTCGACCAGAAAACGTCGTTGAGCACCACCGCTTGCGCGTTTCCGGCCGGAAGCGGAACCGTGTAGTACCCGCCGGTCGCAAACTGCGCCGCGAATGCATTGGGGTCGGGTGCGCCGACCGACGCTCCCCACGCCGAAGCCATTGCGGCAAGGAACGGACTTCCCGGCGTCGTCTGGTAATCGGCGCATCCATTGTCGTTATTACCGACCACCGGGATCAACCGCGCGCGAGGAAACGCCGTCCGAAACTCAATGGCGAGAAAAGCAATCGTCGCTTTGACGAACGCGTTGTAGTGGGCGTCGTCATGGTCGCGCACCGTTCGATCGAACTTTTCGCGAAAATTGTGGGCGAGAAAATCGCCCGTAATGATGACGACCGGGGGCTGCGCGACCTGGTTGCGCATCGCATCGAGCGCGGACTCCAAGAGCGCGAAGTTGCTATCGCTGCCGTAATTCGAAAACGGTTGCTGGCCTTGGCTCAAGAAGACCGCGCGCCACCGGTTCGGCGGCGTCTCCGCGAGCCGCTGGACGATGTGCGGATAGGCAAACGGGTCGAAGTGCACGTCGCTGACGACGAGCCAATCGGATGTCGCGGCCTCGACGCGTCGCATCGACGCGACGAGGAGCAAGCAGGCAATAAGCACGAAGGCAACGCGACGCAACATCGCTTAGCGCGTTTTTCGGAGGACCGCCGATGTCCCGCTACTGGCTCTTCAAAAGCGAACCCGATGCCTACGGATTCGAACAATTGGCGAAGGATCGAGTGACGCCGTGGAGCGGCGTGCGCAACTTTCAAGCGCGCAACAACATGGTCGAGATGCAGATGGGCGACCTCGGGTTCTTCTACCATTCGAGCATCGCCCAACCGGCCGCGGTCGGCATCGTTCGCGTGGTAAAAACGGCCTACCCCGACTTCACCGCCTTCGAACGCGGCGGCGAGTATTACGATCCGCGAAGCACGCCGGAAAAGCCGAAGTGGATGATGGTCGACGTCGAGTACGTCGAACCGCTGGCACACCCGGTAACGCTCGCGCGCATGCGCGCCGAACCACGACTGGTCGGAATGGCCCTGCTCAAGCGCGGGCAACGGCTCTCGGTCCAGCCGGTTATGCCGCAAGAATGGAAGATCATCCTCGAGCTTTCGAAGCACGACGAATAAAAAGGGACTCGCTCGCGCGAGTCCCTTTCGTTCGTACGGCGCGTCTCGCCGTTATTGGTTGAGAGGCTCCGGCCCGATGTTCTTCGTGAGCATAAAGCGCCACGTTGCCGGCCCGAGCACGTTCGCGGTCGTCGCACCGAGGCCCGGAACGGCGAGCGGAACCGCTACGCCCTGTCCGGTATACGGGAAGAGTCCCGAGTACGCGTTCGTGATGTTGTCGCCGCTGATCTGAAGCGACAGCGAATGGCTGATCGGATAGATGAGCGTCGTGTATGCCACACCGAACGGCGGCTCGTTGAGCGAGTTGTTCTTGCCGTACAGCGTTTCGCCGAGAGCAAAGAACGCGCCGTTACGCATACGGTAGTTTACCTCGAGATTTCCTTGCAGATACGGAATGTTCTGGTTGGAAAGCCCGTTGAGACCCGGTCCGGTGTTATTGAGCGCGCCGCCCGTGAAGTTCACGTTCGGAACGACACCGAGGTTCGTGTCGTAGTTGGCCGGGACGCACGGTTTGGCCGGGTTGCTGCAGTAGAAGTTCGCTGGGAGGTTATAGGCGTAACCGCGCTGCGTCGACGCAGAGAGGTTGTAGCCGATTCCTTCGGCGGGCGTGCGGCGCAACTGCAGTTCGATGCCCTCGAAGCGCGCGTTCGAGAGGTTGACGTTGGTCGTATCGTACATCGGAACGCCTGCGGCCGGGCAGCCCGTATTCGCATACGGATATACGTTCGTGCAGAGGTTCGGATCGAGGTACGTCGACGCGATGAAGTGGTTGTAGAGGTTGGTCAGGTAACCGTCCACCGACAGCACCGTGACGCCGTCCTTGAAGCGGTGATCCGCGCCAAGGTCGTACCCAAACGCCGTTTCCGGCTTCAGGTTCGCCGCGTTCACCGTCTGCGTCGCGTTCGGCGATCCGTTGCGATAGCTGACCGCATTGGTTCTCGCGATGAGGTTCAGGTACGGCGGCGCGATCGCGGAACCCATCGCGAAGCGAAGGGCCGTATCGTTGCGCGGACGGTACGTCAGACCGACCCGCTCGTCGAAGTGCGACGTGCGCTGCGTCGTGAAGAGTGCGTTCGAGCCGTCGACGGCGCATGGAGCCGTGAAGCTCGTGCCCTTCGTCGTGTCGTAGCACTGATACGGAACGTCAGACTGATACTGGTTGTCGTATAAGCTCAGGACGCCGTTCCACTTGTCGTTGAAGTTGTTCGTGTAGCGGAGCAGATACGTCGTGAAGAGCTGGGACGACCCGGTCGGAATATTGACCGACGGCGTCGCCTTCGTCGCATTCTTGAACTGATCCGACGTGAAGCTCGTCGTGTTCACGTTCATGCCTTGGCTGAACGAGGTCGTCGTCGAGTTCGTCTGATCGACCGAGAATGCCACGTCCGACGACGTATTGATCGGGTGCTCGTACTGGAACGAGAGGCCGGAAAGACGGTCCGTTTCGTTCTGGTTATACCAGTCGTAATACGCAACCGGAAGATTCACGTTGTTATACGAGCTCGTGACCTTGTTCTTGTAGTTCGTACCGTTGAGGTTCTGCAGAAGCACCGTCGGGCTGGTATTGGCGTTGCCCTGATAGATCAGACGATAGATGCTCGCGTGATAGTA
>DASSZO010000170.1:0-8494 GCA_035702815.1 Candidatus Aquilonibacter sp.
TCCGACGCGAGAATGCGCGTCTCTCCGGTGTCCGCGCGGATGATTCGCTCTTCCATCGACCACGACGCGCCTTCGTCCAGCGCTCTGCCGATCTGTTTTTGAACCGCATCGCGGTCGTCGGGGTGAACGCGCTCGATGAACGCGGCCAGGGTTGTCGGATGCGCTCCGGGTTCGTAGCCGTAGATGCGCGCGAGATTATCGCTCCAGATGATCTCGTCCGATCCGACGTTCCACTGGAAGCTGCCCATCCCGGCGAGCTCTTCGGCTTCGCGCAACTGGCGTTCGCTGTTGCCCGCGTCGCGAACGACGGACACGATGATCGGCTCGTCCTCAAAGGGAACGACGGATATCGCCGCTTCCACCCGCTTGGTATCGCCGTCAGCCGTGTTGACGATGGCGATTAGGCGCGAGGTCGAGGTTGCTCCACCGGCCAGCGTTGAGCGGAATTGTTCGTCGAACTGCGCGGCAAAGCGCTCGGGTACAAGCGCGCGGACGTCGGTTCCAAGCACGTGTTCGCGTGCAAACCCGAACATCGTTTCGGCGGTGTCGTTCCAGAGCACGATGCGGCCTTGCGAATCGGTTGCGACGATCGCATCGGCAATGCCGAGGAGCAGCTGCGCATAAGCCCGGCTCACGTCCACAGTGACAGAAAGACCCCCTCATCGTGGATTTTTGAGGGGCAGAGGAAGTGCCTGCTTGGTGGCGTGGGCCGTTGGTCCTCTCACGCGTTTCCCACGATTTTCGAACGAATGTGCGAGAGTCGTGCGGGGAGGATGTCACCATGTCCGTAGCACGCGTGACCGAGATCAGCGCCACGTCGGATAAAAGCTTCGACGACGCGGTCAATCAAGGCCTAGCCAGGGCATCGAAAACGATTCACGGCATCACCGGCGCGTGGGTCAAAGAGCAGACTGTCGACGTCAAGGATGGAAAGATCGGCGACTACCGGGTCAACATGCTCGTCACGTTCGTCCTCGACGAATAGACTTTACGTTCGACCGAAGACCGCGCGGAGTTCGTCCTTTGCCTGCTCCAGAATCTGCGCGCGCTTTTTCGGCAAGTTCTTTCCCGCGCGGTTGATATAGAACGTCAGCATCGACATCGCCGATCGGTACGGCGCGCTCTTACGGCGCGTGCTCGCTTCGGCCGAATGTTTGAGCGAGAGCGCAATTGCATGCGGATCGTCTTTCTCGAACACGTCGGGTTCGAGATCGAGCGCATTGCTGCCGCGCGTCACGCGTGCCGACCATCGTTTTTTGTGTGTCGCCATGATAGTACATTTCCCACAGGAGGTGTTGTTGATGACGTATCACGCCGCTTGGATGCCGGTGGGAAGACGGAGCGAAGTTGGCGGCGCGATGATGCGGGTTCTCCTGCGAATCGCGGAATGAAGGTCGCGAACACGAGCGCGATCGGCAAGAAGCGAGAGGACACGGGTCCGATAGCGGACACGAAGGCACCGACGGCGTGAAAGCCGATTGGAAGCAAAAAGAGCAAAACGATCGCTGACGTTCAGGCACAAAGGCCTCTGCACATCGCAGAGGCCTTTGTCTACAGTAGCGTCAGGTCGTCGAACGCGTACACGACGTCGTCGAACGTACCCGCGTCCTGCGCGATCCCTTCGGGAACCAGCCGCGCACCGAGCCGTTCGTAGAACGCGCGAGCGGGATTCTGCGCCAGCACGCGCAGCGCCAGCGACCGCTTCGAGCGGTTCACCAGGTCGTCGGCCAGCGCGCGCAGCAGCCGCGTTCCCAACCTCTGACGGGCCGCGCTTTCGATGAGATAGAGCGTCTGGAGATACGCATCGAAGCGATCCGCGGGCTCGAGCAGCACTGCACTGATGAAACCGACGATTGCGCCGGATTCGTCGCAACCGACGTACGTGATGCGCTGCGGGTCCTCGACGCCGGCGATCCACTGCGCCGTACGGGTCGTGACGTCGCGGGACGCGAGCATTTCCGGGGGAAGCAGATCGCGATAGAAAACGTGCCAAGAAGCAACGTGCGCCGCAGCGATGCCCTCGGCATCACCACGGCGCGCTTGCCGGATCGTGTAGTTCAGCTCTACTGGGCGGCGGACGCTTGCGCGACCGCGTCTTTCTTGAATTTCAAGACGACCGTCGTTCCGCGCTTGACGTCAACGTCGGTTTTCATCTCTTGCGAGAGCGCGTACCCGGCCGCTGCTCCGGCGAGGCCGCCGTGCTTCGTATGGGCTGCGCCGCCCGCCATGTGACCGGCGATCGCGCCGCCGACGACCATGCCGATCGTGCGCCAGTGATGCGACTTCGCGCCGAATTTGCCCATGTTTTCGATCGTGACGTCGATCGGCGCGGCGACCGTGCCGTCGGGCATCGTGAGATTGTCGAAGACGATCGTCATCGACGGCTTCTTGCCGATTCCGGCTGGGTGAACGTTCTCCAGGTGGCCGTAGACGATCTCGCCCTTGTTTTCGATGGCAAACTTGTCGCCGTCGTGATTTTTCTTGGTGCTGATCTCTTGCTGCAGTTTGCCGCGGAACGTGCTGCCGGCGGTTGCGACGACCGCTCCGCTCGAGGCGGCCGGTGCGGCGCTCGAACTAGCCGTCGTGACGTTGGAGCTTTTGGAGCATGCGCTCAGCGTCGAGGCCGAGAGCGCAGCGATGGTCAGTGCGAGTGCGAAGCGTTTCATGAGGACCTCTACTTGCTCGCCCGCCTGCCGGTTTCATGCGTCAGCGCATGAGGACGCTGCTGACCGAGAGCGCGTTGGGCATCGCGGCCTTCGCGTCGCCCGGCTCGAGTTCGATCGTATGGTGCCCGCTTTGCGGCCAGCGCCACGCGAAGAGCACGCGGCTTCCATGCGGCATCGACTTGTTCTGCCAGAGTCCGGTCTGATCGGTCGTCTCGACGCCGTCGATGAGCACCTTGATGTGGCCGCGTTCGCACAGCGGGCTGATCGTACCGACGAGCGCGATGCCGGAGCCGTCGACCGTGATGGTCGCGGGAAGCGAGGTGATCGTCGCCGTGTCGCTCGTCGCGTCAAAAGCGGGCAGGGCTTGTGTCTGCGCGTGCGGCGCGAGCCGGGCCGCAGCGATCTGCAGCGCGAGGCCGCCGTTTGCTTCCCAGATCGAGGTCATGTCCTGCGTCGGCCCGTCGAAAAAGCGCGGAAAGCTGCCGTCGGCCGCGCGCGAAGCGAGCGCGGCGTTGGCGTTGCGTAAAATCCAGCGGCGCGCGAAGTCCAAATGCTGGCGCTGCGCAAGGTCGAGCATCGCTTCGACGAGCGGTTCAACGACGTCGTTGTCGCCCTGCATGTTGACGAAGATCCCGAGGCCGTCGCTCAGATCGTCGTCGACCGCGTGCGCGGTCAGCAGCGCTTCGTTTGCGTAGTGCCGGTCGCCGGTGAGCCGCCACAACTCCATGCCGTTCCAAATCATGTCGCCGTTGACCGAAGCAAAAAACCGATGCGCGACTTGAGAACACGTGAAGCCGTCGTCGATGACGTGCACGGTGTAGAGCGGCAGCTGCGGGTCAAGATAGTAGCGCCGCGCGTTATCGTATCCGTTGCGCGCGTCGTCGAGGTACGCTTGATCGCCGGTTGCTTCGTAGACGAGCAAGTCGGCTTTGACCGCATTCGCGGTGCTTTCAAGGGTCTTCACGCGCGACTGATCTTGCGGCGGATGTTGAAACGGGATCGCGGGGCATGCGCCGCGCTGGAAGGCCGTCGATCGTTCGACGTAGCGTAGCGCGGTTTGCGCGTTCTGCAGCGCCTGATCGTCATGAAGCACGTCGTACTCGCGCATTGATGCGACCGCATCCCACGCGGGTGTATCGCTCCAGTCCGAACACGGCCCCTTCGTGCAGGGTCCGTGATAGACCGGCGCCGCGTCGAGCAGCTCGCTCATGCGCCGCTCGAATTCCGGGTTATGCGTCTGCTCCCATCGCAAGTAGAGCGTGTACGTTGCCGCGTCGACGCCCCAGTCGCCGCGCGCGGTCGCGCAGCTTGCCTGGTCGCAGGTACGCCACTTCCCGCCGCCTGCATAAAAGTTCTGCAGCAGATAGTGGACAGCGTGAAAACCGGCTTGCTCGAACGTGCTCGAAAGTACGAGCATCCAAGCGAGGACGAAGTGCACCATTCTCGTTGTTCGTTATCGGAACGTAATCACCGGCTCTAAAGTCGCATACAGGTAGCGTAGTCGACCGCGCGTAAGCTCGTCCTGGTGAAGTGGCGTTCTTTTCTCTTCTTGAGCATTACGTTTTTCATGCTGCTGCTCGACTTCTCGATCGTGAACGTCGCGCTGCCTGCCATTCAAGCGGCGTTTGGTGAACCGATGTCGAGCGTGCAGTGGGTGGTGAGCACCTACGCGATCGCGCTTGCCGGATTTTTGATGCTCGCCGGGCGCTGCTCGGATCTCTACGATCGTCGTCTGCTATTCATGATCGGCCTTGCGGTGTTCACCGGCGCATCGTTGATCGGGGGATTAGCGCCGTCGATGGCGGTGCTCGTCGCGATGCGCGCGATTCAAGGCTTAGGCGCAGCGATCGTAACGCCGGCCGCGATGGCGATCCTCATGGAAGTCTTTCCGGCCGGCGACGAGCGCAATAAGGCGCTTGGGCTCTGGAACACGATCGGGAGCGCCGGCATCGCAGCCGGCATGCTCATCGGCGGCATCCTCGTGCAGTTCCTCGGGTGGCGCTCGGTGTTTTTCGTCAACGTGCCGGTCGGCATCGCGATTCTGCTGCTGACGCCGATCGTGATTCCGAAGGATGCGCGCGTGCGCGAGCGCGTGCCGCTCGATATCCTCGGCGCGGTGTTGCTCACTGCGGGCCTCGTCCTATCGATCTTCGCCATCGAATCGGTCGCCGACCGGCTCGTCGACGCCGACACGTATGTCGAAGCCGTACTCGCGCTCGTTTTGCTGACGAGCTTCGTTTTCGTCGAGCGCCGCTCGAAGTCGCCGCTGATCTCAGCGCACATCTTTACGTACCGAAACATCGTGCCCGGAGCGCTCAATACGTTCGTGGAAGTCGCCGCATACGCAGCCGCGTTCATCTTTAGTTCCGTCTTCGCGCAAAATATCGATCGCTATTCGCCGCTCGAAACGGGACTGGCGTTCTTACCGTCGTCAATCGTGATCACCGTTATCGCCGGTCCGATCTCGGCCCCGATGGTCAAACGGATCGGCGTGCGCGGCGTGGGACTCATCGGAGGAATCGCGCTCGTAGCGGGTTGCATCGTGCTCATGACCATGCAGTCGGGCGCGCCATACTGGGCCGGGCTGCTTCCGGGAACGTGTCTGATCGGATTCGGCGGTATGTGGACCTATCAGGCCGGCGTAATCGGAGCGCTCGCAAGCGTCGATTCGAGCGAACAAGGCGTGGCGAGTGGTGTTATCAACACCAGCGTGCAGGCTGGCTCGAGCATCGGCGTTGCGATTGCGGCGGCGCTCTACGTTGCCGTCGGCGTGCATGCGGCGCTGCTCGTCGCGGTGATTTTCGCCGTACTGACCGCGCTCACGGCTTCGCTTGCGCTCAAGCCGATCGAACCCGAGGCGGCGCCCGAAAAACATGTGATTCCGCTCGGCAAAGCGATCGCGCATCTGCCGCGTTCGTAGCCAGGGCAAGCGGGCGTTCGCTGCGAAGCGATGACGCACCATGAAGCCGTTCTTTGCTGCCGCGCTCGCGTTGTGTGTAGCGCCCGTCCTTCTCGCTGCCGCACCCGACGTCACGCCGTCCGCTTCCGGAACGGTTCCGATGTCGATCGACGAGTGTCATCTCGACTATAGCCCGGGCGGTTTGCTGCCGCTTTCGAAAACGGTCGGACCGCTGCACATTACGTTTACGAACGAGTCGAAGCAGACGATCGTCGAAGCGAAGTTCGACGTCAACATGGACGGCAATCACGTCGAAGTCAAAGACGTCGGCTCGTACGCGCCCGATGTCGAGATCAAAAAAATGTATCGTCAGCTCAGCGGCGGCGAACACTTTCTCTTCTCACGCCAGCCGCAGCCGACGTGTTCGCTCGCGATGGCAAAATTTGCCGACGGGACCGTCTGGGCTGCACCGGCAACGCCGGTTGCCGCCGCGTCCCCCGCAGCGATGAGCTTCGACCGCTTTGTCGGATCGTGGAACTGCGCGAGTGCGGCGGGATCGTCGGTCACGATGACGTTCCAACCGGCGACGAACGGCATCTACGCGGCCCATACCGCGTGGAAGAATGGACCGGCTGCGGGCGCCTTCGATCATACCTTCACCCAACAGGCCGACGGGACGTGGAAAACGTCGCAAGTCGATGCCACGAAAAAGATGGTCTTCGAGGGAACCTCGCCGGGCTTTGCGGACGATGCGATCACGTTCGACGGCATCCAGCACAACGGCAGCGCAGCCATGCCCGAACGCGAGACGCTGCGATTTACATCGCAAACGGCGTTCGAGCACACCTGGTACGCCGCCGATTCCTCCGGGAACTGGCACCCGACCAGCTTCACGGAGTGCACGAAGGTCTAGGATTCGGCCCGGCGTAAGCCTGTTGCAAAGGACTCTCGATCATGCAACAGCGCTCCGTCAACGATTTCACCATCCGGGTAGCGACGATCAACGGCTCAGGCAGCCAATCGTCGAACCTCGTGCTCACCAATGCGATCTTTCGCATGGGGATCCCGGTCGCACCGAAAAACGTCTTCCCCTCGAATATCGAGGGGTTGCCGACGTGGTTCGACGTGCGCGTCACGTCCAAAGGCTACCAATGCCGCACGCGTGACGTCGACATCCTCGTAGCGCTCAATCCGGCGACGTGGCGTCAAGACGTTGCCGCCGTGCGTCCGGGCGGTGTGATCGTTCACGAAGCGACCTATCCGATCGCCGGCGACACGCAGCGCGACGACGTGACGTACTACGCGGTACCGTTCAACGAATTGGCCAAAGCAAATTTCAAGGACGGCGGCCTGCGCAAGTATCTCATGAACATGATCTACGTCGGCGTCCTCGCCGAATTGCTCGGCATCGAAGAGGCGACGGTCGAAGCAGCGATCGCGGGGCAATTCAAACGCAAACCGGCGGCCGTGACGATGAACATGGATGCGACGCGCTTGGGCTTTGCGCATGCGCGCGAGCATCTGCAAAAGCGCGACCCGTTTGCGCTCGAGAAAATGTCCGGCGCCACGGACGGGCTGATGTTCATGGACGGCAATCGCGCGGCGGCGTTCGGCTGCATCATGGGCGGCTGCACCGTCGTCGCCTGGTATCCGATCACGCCGTCGTCGTCGCTGTGCGAATCGTTCATCGCGCTCGCCGAAAAATATCGCGTCGATCCAACGACGGGTGAAAAGAACGTTGCAATCGTGCAAGCCGAAGACGAGCTGGCCGCAATCGGCATGGTGCTCGGCGCCGGTTGGGCCGGTGCGCGTTCGATGACGTCGACCTCCGGCCCGGGTCTTTCGCTGATGGCCGAATGGGCAGGATACGGATACTATGCGGAAGTTCCGGGCGTCGTGTTTGACGTGCAGCGGGCGGGACCGTCGACGGGCTTACCGACGCGCACGATGCAAGCCGATCTCTCCTTTGCGTACACGCTTTCGCATGGCGATACGCGCCATATCGTGCTGCTGCCGGCAACGGTTGAAGAGGCATACGAGATGGCGATGGATGCATTCGATCTCGCCGATCGCTTCCAAACTCCGGTGTTCGTGCTTTCCGATCTCGATCTCGGCATGAATTCCTGGATGACCAAGCCGCTTGCGTATCCGGAAAAGCCGTTCGATCGCGGGAAGATTCTCACCGATAAGGATCTCAACAAGCTCGAGTCATGGGGACGGTACCGCGACGTCGACGGCGACGGCATTCCGTATCGCACGCTGCCGGGAACGAATCATTCGGGTGCGGGCTATTTCACGCGCGGCACCGGCCACGACGAAGAAGCACGCTACTCCGAGCTTCCCGACGTGTGGCAACGCAACCTCGACCGGCTCAAGCGCAAACATGAAACCGCGCGCGGTGCGGTGCCGCAACCGGTCGTGGAAGAGAGCGGCCGCGATATCGGCATCGTCGCCTACGGAACGACGCATCACGCGGTCATCGAAGCGCGCGATATTCTCGCCGCCGACGGCATCGAAACCGACTACCTGCGCATACGCGCGCTTCCGACCGCGGCAAGCGTCGCGGCGTTCTTATCACGGCACGAACGGGTCTATCTAATCGAACAGAATCGCGACGGACAGCTGTATGAGCTGCTTCGCGCGGAGTTGCCCGATCATCTCATCGGGCGCATCCATTCCATCCGTCACTACAACGGCGTGCCGATCGACGCGCATGCCGTCGTCGATCCCATCCTCGCAGCCGAGCGTCAACCGGCGGTGGTAGCAGAATGACTGTCAATTTGATCGGCCTCGGCCGCGACGTATACAAAGGGTTGCCGACGACGCTTTGCGCCGGGTGCGGCCACAACTCGATCACCAATCATCTGATCAAGGCGCTCTACGAGTACGGCGTCGAGCCGCACAAACTCGCGAAGATGAGCGGCATCGG
>DASSZO010000223.1:0-12965 GCA_035702815.1 Candidatus Aquilonibacter sp.
CCGAGCGGCACTTCCGCCTCGAGCTCGGCGCGCCGCGTGGCAAGATCGTGAGCCGCCATGTCGGTTTCGATGAACCCGGGGGCGATCGCGACGGCGCTGATGCCGAACGGCCCGCAGGAGCGGGCGATCGATTTGGTCAGGTTGACGAGCGCGGCTTTGCTCGCGCCGTAATCGGCAAACGTCAGCTCTCCGCGGTGGGCCGCACGCGACGCGACGTTGACGATCGTTCCGCTTCCGCGCTCGCGCATATGCTGCAGGACGAGATAGGTCAAATCCGCCGTACCGAAAAGGTTGACGGCAAACGTGCGTTCCCAGCCGCGGCGCCACGCGTCATACTCGTTGCCGAAGAACGGATTCTCGGCGAAGATCGCACCATTATTGACGAGTACGTCAATCGCACCGCGCGTTGCAATGACCGCACGCACGAGGGCGGGCAGCGATGCGTGATCGGCAAGATCGCACCGCATCGCCGTGACGCGGTCGCCTAGTTCGCGTTCGAGCGCTTGGGCCTCTTCACGCTTGTTCGCGTAGGTAAAGACGACGGTGTGCCCGTCACGCGCAAGGGCGCGCACGCACGCCGCGCCGATTCCGCGCGAGCCGCCGGTCAGCAGAACGATCACGCGGGATTATCCCGCAACGGCGCGAGTTTCGTGCGCGACGGGAACGTTGGGATAGACGCCGTTGAGGCAGCCCAAGCACATCTCGTCGCCTTTACGGCCGCTTGCGGCGATCAATCCGTCTAAGCTCAGGTAGGAAAGCGAATCGGCACCGGTCTTTGCGCGAATCTCTTCGACCGTGTAATTTGCGGCGATCAACTCGTCGTACGTCGCCATGTCGACACCCAAGTAGCAGGGATGCTTAATCGGCGGCGACATGATCCGCAGGTGCACTTCCGCCGCGCCCGCGTCGCGCAGCAAATTGACGATACGCGGCGTGGTCGTGCCGCGAACGATCGAATCGTCGACGACCACGATACGCTGCCCGCGCAAATTTTCCACGACCGGATTGAATTTCAACTGCACGCCGCGCGAGCGCATCGCCTGATCCGGACTGATGAACGTACGCCCGATGTACCGGTTCTTGATCAAGCCCTCGACGTACGGCAGCCCGCTCTCGGCGGCGTAGCCGATTGCACCCGGAACGGCGGAATCGGGCACGGCCATGACGACGTCCGCTTCGACCGGATGTTCCTTGGCAAGCTCGCGTCCCATCGAGTAGCGCGCCATGTAGATCGAACGGCCGTTGAGCGTCGAGTCGGGGCGCGCGAAATAGATGTATTCGAACATGCACATCGCCGGGCGCGCGTCGTCCTTGACGACGCGGTGCGATTCGAGCTGTCCGTTGGCCGTCACGCGAATCACTTCGCCGGCTTCGATTTCGCGCAAATAGGTCGCGCCGATCGTCGGCAACGCGCACGACTCCGAAGCAACGGCGTAGCCGCCGTCCGGGAAGCTGCCGATACACAACGGACGCACGCCCCACGGATCGCGGAACGCATAGAGTTCGTCTTTGGTGCACAGCACGATCGAGTAAGCGCCGCGCGCAACGCCGAGCACGTACTTGATGCGGTCGAGCATCGATCCTTGGGCCTCGACGATCGTCTTGGCCATCACTTCCGAATCGGAACTCGCCTGCAGCGTCGTCGTCGGCGACAGGTTCTCGCGCAACTCATCGGTGTTGGTGAGATTTCCGTTGTGCGCGAATGCGAAGTCCCCGATTTCGGTCGTTTCGAGGAGCGGCTGAGCGTTCACCACGACCGAGGAGCCGGTCGTCGAATAGCGCGTGTGGCCGACGGCAAGATATCCGGAGAGCTGCGCGAGCATCTCCTCGTCGAAGATCGCGCCGATCAGGCCCATCTCTTTATGGGATCGGATGGTGCCGCCATCGGCTGCGGCGATGCCCGCGGACTCTTGCCCCCGGTGCTGTAGAGCGTAAAGTCCGAAATACGCCAAGCGCGCCGCGTCGCGCCCCGGCGTGATGATCCCCGTAATGCCGCACATGATCCGTTACACCTATTCTAACAGCCGAACGCGTGTTCCGGCTGCACGAAAGGCGTCAACCTCAGTCGTCGCGGCTGCGGTTGCCGAAGATTTGCAAAAGTGCCAGAAAAATATTCACGGCGTCCAGGTAGATCTGCACGGCCATCTGCACGGGGGTCAAGCCGTCGCCCCCTGCGCGAATGCGGGCGAAGTCCACGAGGACGAGGCCCGTGAAAATGACGAGGGTCAACCACGAATAGACCGTCGGAGAGACGATCCGGAAGAATATCGAGACGATGCCCACGACGACGAGCAAGAGCAGCGCACCGAAGAACCAGCCCTGGAAACGACGCAGGTCGAGTCCCGTCGCATACACGACGGCCCCGAGGGCAAACATGCCGAGTCCGGTCGTCAGGGCCGCGTTGTAGACGATTTCGGCGCCGTTGGGGAGATGGGCGTACGCCGTAACGATCGGCGCAATCGCGAGCCCCTCGAGAAACGTGAACGCGTAGAAGAGCATCAGCGAGAGCGCCCCGTTCGCGCGCGTCCCGTTGATCGCGAAGAGCAGAATGAATCCGCCGATAAACGCAAGCCAACTCAAGCCGCCGACGTTCGGGAAGAGATAGACCGCAAGAGCGCTGATGCACATGCCGAGGGCGGTGATGCCGAGCACCTGGCCAAGCAGCGATTGCGGACGCGCGGTTGCCGCCGGCATTCCGTAGGGGTTGGGCTGAAAACGATACGCCATGGTGTGGTCTACTTCCGCATCGGGCGAGGGGTTGCATATCGAACGTATGTTCGCTATAGTAGCGGCATGCGCGGCGTCGAGGTGATCGAGCAGACGGCCAAGAGCGTCATCAACGCCGTCCCCGGCATGCCGTTCAAATGGTCGATCAACCCCTACCGCGGCTGCTACCACCAGTGCCGCTTCTGCTACGCCCGCCGGACCCATGCCTACCTCGAGGCGGACGGGATGACCCAGTGGGGCTCCAAGATCTACGTCAAAGTCAACGCCGCCGCGATCGTGCGTTCGGAAGTGTCGAAGCGAAGCTGGAAGCACGAACACGTCGCAATCGGGACTGCGACCGACCCATACCAGCCGCTCGAAGGACGGTACCGCGTGACGCGCGGCATCCTCGAAGCACTGCGTGACTACGCTACGCCGGCGGGCATCATCACGCGTTCGCCGCTCATCGTGAGGGATATCGATGTTTTACAATCGCTTGCGCGTGTTGCGGGCGTCGGTGTTTCCGTTAGCATCGCGACGCTGGACGAAGAGCTCGCGCGCGAAATCGAGCCGACCGTCGCACCGCCGCGACAACGCCTGCGCACGGTGCGGATGCTCGCGGATGCCGGTATTGATGTCAGCGTAGCGCTCGCGCCGGTCTTACCCGGCATCACCGATGCGTCAGAACAACTCGAAGCGGTCGTGCGTGAAGCGCGCGCGGCCGGCGCGCGCCGCGTGTGGCACAACACGCTCAACCTTCATGACGTCACACGCCACGAGTTTTTTCGCTATCTCAAAGAGCATCGGCCGGAGATGATCGCCAGCTACGCGGAAATGTATCGCGGCAAGTACGCACCGAAGGTCATCTCGGAAGAGATTGACGCGCGGGTTCACCGCGCATACGAACACGCCCCGCTCCGATCGATCACCCGCATCACGCCGCAGGTGCCGCTCCAACTCTCGTTGATTTAGCGCGTTTTCGCGTAAAGATGCTACTCGTGCGCGCTTTGCTGGAGAACGAAGCCGTTGCCGTCGACGTCTTCGAAGGTTGCATAGCGGCCCCATGGCGCTTCTTCGATCTCGTCGATTGCAACGCCGCGCTTGAGAAGCTCCGCGTGCGCCGCATCGATGTCCTTGGTTTGCAGAACCATGCCGCGTAGCGAGCCCGGCGGCATCTGATCGAACCAAGTGACCAGCGTCAGGCTCACACCCCCGAAACCCGGCGCAACTTGAACCCAGCGTGCTCCGTCACCCATGGGCTGATCGGCAACGAGCGTAAAGCCGAGCGTGTCGACGTAAAACGCCTTCGCACGATCCTGATCGGCGACGGGAACGGAGACGATCGCAACGCGGTCGACGATTTTTTCACTGACCAAACTCATCGTACGGCTCCAATATCGGTACGGTACGTCAACTGACTCGTGCCCAGACGATTCGCCAGCGATTTCACCGCTTCATATGCGGCCGACCGAGCATCGGGGATGGTATCGCCAAGCGCGGTTACGGTGAGCACGCGTCCCCCGCCGCTTTCAATCGTTCCATGTACGAGCGAGCTTCCGCCCCAAAACGCTTGCGCGCCGGGGGGTAGCGAAACGTCCGGATTGAGACCGCGCAACGGGGTGTTGGAACGCGGATAATCCGAGGTTGCCAGCACGACACCGACACAGCTCTGCGACGAGAGCGTTGCAAGGCTCAAATCCATCGCACCGTCGGCGCACGATTTGAGCAAGCCGGCGACGTCGCCGTTTATCCGCGGCATCAGGACTTGCGTTTCGGGATCACCGAATCGCACGTTGAATTCAATGACCGACGGGCCATCGTCGGTCCACATCAAGCCGCAGTACAGTACGCCGATGTACGATTCGTCTTCGGCGAGCAAGCCACGCAGCACGGGCGCGAGAATGCGCTCGCGCACTTGATCGTAGAGGTTGGTCGGGAAATCGAACGGCGGCGAATAGGCGCCCATGCCACCCGTATTCGGCCCGGTATCGCCGTCCCCGGCGCGCTTGTAATCGCATGCGGCAGCAAGCGGAACCATTGCGCGCCCGTCGGCGAGCGCAAAGACGCTCACCTCGCGCCCGTGCAGCCGTTCCTCGAGCAACACGTCGCTGCCGCCGCCGGGAATCTTGTTGTTCTCGTACCACTCCCGCACGACGGTACGCGCCTCATCGATCGAGTCGCAGACCACGACGCCCTTGCCGGCAGCCAGCCCGTCCGCTTTGACGACGACCCCGACGCCGCTCCATTCATCCAACGCATGATTCGCGCCGGCAAGTGAATGGACGATGACGGCACGCGCCGTCGGAACGTTGTGACGCTCCATGAAGCGCTTGGCAAAGACTTTGCTTGATTCCAAACGGCCGCCCGAACGATTGGGTCCAAACACGGGGATGCCCGCATCGCGCAGGCGATCGCCGACGCCCGCCGCGATCGCCACCTCGGGACCGAGCACGACGAGGTCGATCTTTTCCGCTTGCGCGCGCTCGACGAGCGCCTTCCCATCGGTCACGGGAATATCCCAATTGGTCCCGCGTAATGCGGTTCCGGCATTGCCCGGCGCGCAAAAAAGTGCCTCGCACGACGGCGACTGCGCCAAGCGCCAAGAGAGCGCGTCTTCGCGTGCGCCATTTCCGACAACCAGGATCCGCATTATTCCCACTCCACCGTAGCCGGCGGCTTTGACGTGATATCGTAGGCGACGCGATTGACGCCTTGTACTTCGTTGACGATGCGGGTCGAAATCCGTTCGAGCAGCGCATGGGGCAATCGCGCCCAGTCGGCCGTCATTCCGTCTTCGCTCGTGATCGCGCGTACCGCAACGAGGTTCGCGTACGTGCGCCCGTCACCCATGACGCCGACGCTTCGCACCGGCGTGAGCACCGCGAAGTACTGCCACGGATGCGGGTCAAGGTCGCGCGCGTTGTCGATCTCGTCGCGTACGATGGCATCGGCGTTGCGCACGATCTCCAAACGGTCCTCGGTGATGTCGCCGATGATGCGCACGGCCAAGCCCGGTCCCGGGAACGGCTGACGCTGCACGATGTGTTCGGGAAGTCCGAGCACGCGCCCGAGCGAGCGCACTTCGTCTTTGAAAAGCGCGCGCAGCGGTTCGATCAACGCGAAGTTCATCTTCTCCGGCAAGCCGCCGACGTTGTGGTGCGACTTAATCTTATGGCCGGCTTTGCTCTGCGGCGTCTTCGACTCGATGACGTCGGGATAGAGCGTTCCCTGAACCAGATATTTCACGCCGGGAATCTTGGCCGCTTCTTCTTCGAACACCGCGATGAATTCGTGCCCGATGATGATACGCTTGCGTTCGGGATCGTCGACGCCGGCGAGTTTGTCCAAAAAGCGTTTGCGCGCGTCGACGACGATCACGTTGAGGTGCAGGACGTCGCGGAACGCGGAGACGACGGACTCGGCCTCGCCTTTACGCAACAGCCCATGATCGACGAAGATGCACGTCAACTGCTCGCCGATGGCGCGAGAGACGAGCGTTGCAGCGACGGCCGAATCCACGCCGCCGGAAAGCGCGCAGATCACCTTGTCGGCGCCGACTTTCGCGCGAATCTCATCGATGAGGGAATCGACGACGTTCTCCATGCGCCAGCTTGCGTCCAAACCCGCGACGCCGTGCAAGAAGTTCGCGAGCATTTTCGTGCCTGCTTCACTATGCGAGACTTCGGGATGGAACTGCACGCCGTAGATTCGTCGCGCGCGGTCGCCCATTGCGGCGACGTTGCAGCGCGGCGTCGAGCCCAGCTCAACAAAGCCGCTCGGAAGCTTCACGACCGAATCACCGTGCGACATCCAGACGCGCGACTCTGCCGGAACGTCGCGCCAGAACGGATCGTCGCCGTGGTCGACGCTTAGCGTTGCCGGCCCGTACTCCGCGTGATCGAGTTTGACGAGTTCCGCACCGAGATGGCGCGCGATGAGTTGCATGCCGTAGCAGATGCCCAGCATCGGCAGGCCGCTTTGCAGAATTGCCGGATCGAGATCGGGCGCACCGGGCACGAGCGTACTTTCCGGTCCACCGGAAAGAATGATCGCGGCCGGATTACGCGAGGCGATCGCACTCCAGGTGACGTCAAACGGAACGATCTCGCAGTAAACGCCGAGCTCGCGCGTGCGACGCGCAATCAGTTGGCTGTATTGCGCGCCAAAGTCGAGAATGAAAACGGTAGGGGGCATTGAGCGGCCTCTTTCGGCTCCGCGTCGGCTGCTTCTTCTTGTACCAATGTCGCGACGCCGACACGCGCGTTTGCGTACGCGCTGCGACAAAGAGCGTCAGTCAGGCGAACGCGTAGCTTGGCACATCGGCTTGGCGCATCTAGCAGACGCTTGGTCGGGAGATAGCAAAAGGCCCGCGGTGTCCCGCGGGCCTTTTGATTCGAAACGCTTGTTTCGCTTAGCGGTAGGACGGACGCGACTGGAAGCAGTCGCGGCAGTACACCGGCTTGTCGCCGCGCGGTTGGAACGGAACTTCCGCCACGCCGCCGCACTGGCTGCAGGTCGCGCGGAACATTTCGCGCTGGCCGCCGCCGCCGCCGCCGAAGCCGCCGCCGCCGCCACGGCTCGAGCCGCCACGACCGCCACCGGCTGCCTTACGCGCCGCACGGCAATCCGGGCAGCGGTTCGGCTTGTTGGCAAAGCCCTTCATGGCGAAAAACTCTTGCTCGCCGGCCGAAAACGTGAACTGGCGCGCACAGTCGACGCAGTTCAAATATTCATCTTGGTACATTCTGAAACGAGGACTCCTCGATTACGTAGTGATCAGATCTCGGAATCGACTCGTTTGAACCCTAACGTGGGAACCAGAACCGCGACACCTAGATACCGCCTCAAGGTACCACGCCAACCGCCAAAGAGCAACTGTCAGGCAAGTGTCGCACCCCCCAAGCACGAATCGGCCCGGTAATGGAAGCCAACGAGCAGCGTCTATCGGACGCCCTCTTGCCCGTTCTCGACATCCCCAAGGACGGCCGCGTGCTGACCTTCGGTGCCGGGAGCGCCCTCGTAGCCCTCGAAATCGCCACCGCGCGTCCGGACGTCCTGATGGTCGTCTGCGATACCACGTATGAGGTGACGCGCAGCGTCTCCGATCGCGCCTTGGCCGAGAAGCTCGATAACATCATCGCCGGCGACACCCCGGCGGGTCCCCTCGTCGACCGGGGGCTGATCTTCGACAGTTTTCATAGCCTCCAGGATGGCGATTTCATTACCATCCGGCGAGCGATGCTCCCCGGCGGCTACGCGATCTTCGCCGAGACGAACACCTCGGCGACCGACATCGTCGAAAAACTCAAGAAGTTCGGTTACGAAGTCGCCGACGAGATCGAATCCCTCCCCGGCCACAACGTCGTCCGTGCCCGCTAAGGGTTCCACGTCACGCGGCTATGTGAGAATCTCTTCTAGCCGATTCTGATCGCGGGCCATGACGAGTTCCATGGCGATGCGTTCGCCGACGGACACGTCGCGGCCCCAGCGATACGACGAGTAGGGCGTGTAGCGCGTGCCCGGCGACCCCGGAATGCGTAGCGAGACGTCGTAGCAGACGAACTCTTTGGGCGGCCCGGCGACGATGATGCACTGCAGCGCAAAGGGTCCGATGACTCCGGGCGCATTGGCTTCGCGCGCCGCTCGCACGAACCGCTCGCCCATTTCGAAAGCCTTTTCCAAGGTCGACTCGGTGAGCGTCGCGGCGATGTGTCCCGCTTCTTCCAAACGCATCGGTACGTTGCGCAGCGCGTCGAATACCGCCGGCGGGACGTTCTTGAAACCCTCGAGATTCGTTTGACGGCGGGTGTCGGTTCCCATCAACTCGAGTTCGCCGAGAATCGGCGAGTAGAAGAAATTCAAGTTGATCGACGGACCGAGCAAATACTCTTCGATCACGGCGTCGCGCAAGCCGGCTTCGGTCATCATGCCGTCGGCAATGAGTTTGGCGCTGACCTCGCGATACTCCGCAGGCGACGAGACGAGAAAAAAGGCGCGTTCGAAGCTGACTTTTGCGTGCGGCGCTTTGACCATCACGAGCCGATCGATTTCTTCGGCGCAAGCGAACTGCCGCGGATAACGTATGCCGGCCTTCTCCATGAGCGCATACTGATTGCCCGCTTCGTCGCGTTCCTCGGCTCGGAGCAAAAAACGATTGCCGAAGAATGGCACCCGCATTCCGCGCTCGATCTCGTCGTAGCTGTACTTCTGGTGCAAGTAGACTTCGAAGGAACGATTGGCGAGAAAGACGGCATTGGCATCGAGCATTCGCTGCTGCACGTCGTCGCGCAAAATCTCGGGAAACGCTGCGAGTTCGATCACCTCATCCACGCAGCCGCGCGGCACCGGCGTTTCCTTGCGCATAAAATGCTCGGTGTAGGTGCGCTCGCGGCCCTTTGCCGTGATGACGAGATTGCGCAAGCCTTGCGCGCGCGCGCCGTAGGCAACTTCGAGCGCCGAGTGACTTCCGATGGAGGCAAGGGTGAGGCGCGAGCGATCGTACGAGCGCAACGCTTCTTCAACGAAATCGAGCACGAAGGCCCGTTATTCGCCCACGCGCACCTTTCCCGCCAGCATGCGCCACACGATCGTGCCGTACACGGCGACGGCGACCAAACCGACGATCGAGACGGCCAACGCCGACGCGAGGGCGCCTGCCGAGGGGGCTGCGTCGAATATCGAGATGCCCGCGCCCTGCGAGCCCGCAAACGCGGGGAGCAGATACGGAAAGAGCGTCGCCGCGGCAGCGGCCATGAGCAATGCTAGGAATGCGCTACTGGACGCAAACGCGCCCAGCTCGGAGCGGCGGCCGAGAAGCACGCGCGTGACCACCAGCGCGGCGAGGGCCAACAGGCCAAGAACGATCGCGCCCGCGCCGACGGCTGGGTGAACGACGAACGTGCCGGCCGTAATCGAGACGAATAGCACGACGGCGGCCGGCCATAGCCGCCGCGCGAAGCCGAACGCGCGCTCGTTGAGCGATCCCTCGACGCGAAGCGCGAGGAATGCGGCACCGTGCATCGCCAGCGCGACCACCGCGAAGACTCCGACGAGCAGCGCGTACCAGTTGAGCAAAAAGCCGAACGTTCCCATGAAAAAGCCCTGTGCATCGAGCGGCACGCCGCGGATCAGGTTGCCCAATGCCACCCCGAAGAGCAGCACCAGCAACGCGCTTGCAATCGTAAAACAGGCGTCCCAGAACTGATGCCACATCGCCGAGGGGAAATGCTCGCGCAGTTCCAGCGCGATGCCGCGGCCCATCAAGAGCCACAGCACGATGATGAACGGCAGGTAGAACCCGGAAAACGAGGATGCGTACGCGCGCGGAAAAAGCGCGAAGAGCATCGCACCGCCGGCAATCAAGAACACTTCGTTGCCGTTCCAAAACGGACCGATCGCCTGCATCGCGGCGAGCCGTTCGCGGTCGTTCTTGGCGACGAGCGGTGCGATCGTCGCGACGCCCAGATCGTATCCGTCGAAGAGCACGTACGCGGTGAGAACGAAGGCGATGACGACGAAGGCCGCGACGATCATGACACCGCCTCCACGGGACCCCTGGCGTTTGCATGCTCGCCGCTGGGTCCGATGCCGATCTCACGTAGCGTCAGATAGATAAACAGTACGCCCAGGATGAAATACATGCCGATAAACCCGATGAGCGTAAACATCGTCTCGCCGGTCACGACCGTCGGCGATGCCGCCTCGCTCGTGCGCATGAGGCCGTAGATGATCCACGGCTGGCGTCCCACCTCGGTGGTCATCCAGCCGGCCTCGTTGGCAATGTACGGGAACGGCATCACGAGCATCAGCGCCCACAACATCAAGGGGATCCGGTAGAGCAGGCGACGCCAGAGCAAGAACGCGGCCAACACGGCCACCCCCGCAAAGATCGTCCCGAGCCCGACCATCACGTGATACGCGTAGTACGTCAATTCGACCGGCGGCCAAAGCTCGGTTGCATACGCATTGAGTCCTTTGACGTTCGCGCTGAAGTTTCCGTATGCGAGAAAACTCAAGATGTCGGGCACGAACACCGGGTCGATTAACGTCTTATGCGCGACGTCGGGCATACCGATGATCGCAAGCGGGGCGCCGTGGGTCGATTCGAAGAGCCCTTCCATCGCCGCGAGCTTCACCGGCTGATACTCGGTCACGTTCGCGCTGTTGCGATCCCCGGTCGGAAACACCGTGAGCATCGAAAAGATCAGCGCAACGATCGTACCGACGCGCACGAATCGTTGTCCGATCGCCTCTTCTCGCTTCGCGAGCAGATAGTACGCGCCGATCCCCGCAACGACGAATGCGCCGGTGACGAGCGCGCCGCAGATGACGTGCACGTACTGCCACCACGCAAACGGCGAGAGCAGCACGGCGGCAAGACTGGCCATCTGAATCGACCCGTCGCGCGCAACGTCATAGCCGACGGGATGCTGCATCCACGCGTCGGTTGCAACGATAAAGAACCCCGACATCCACGAGCCGAGCCAGACGAAGATCGCCGAGACTGCCTGGAGCCGATTGGGGATGTCACGCCGCGCATAGAACAGCGCGCCAAGAAAGATCGACTCGAGGAAGAACGCGTACACGCCCTCCATCGCGAGTGGTTGCCCGACGACGGCGCCGGCTTTGGCCGAGAAGTTCGCCCAGTTCGTTCCAAACTGGAACTCCATGGGGATTCCGCTGACCACGCCGATGGCAAAGTTGATGGTGAAGATCTTCGTCCAGAAGGACGCCGCGCGCGCGAGATCGGGTTCGCGCGTCTGATAGGAGCGCAGCGTGAACCACGCAACGAACGGCGCCAACCCCATCGTCGTGATCGGGAAGAGGTAGTGGAACATGATCGTGAAGGCAAACTGCAAGCGATCGGCCAGCACGATATCCATGCGAAATACCTCCCCGCGCGACGCGCGTTATGAGTTCAAGTCTACGACGACGATGAGTCGGGGTTTAAGACCTTTCGCGCTTGCGGTGAATCCTGATACTCGATGGTGAGCAACGAACGTACGGCCGCCCTTGAATGGGCGATCTGCGGAGTATCCATGCGATTGAGGGTCGTGAGCGCCGAGTATAGGAGTTTGGGCATATCGCGGTCGCGCGGATAGATCTCTTGCATCTTGAGAATTGCGTCGACCACGAGCAGCGTTTGCCCCGCTTCCCGGTTGCCGTACTTGTAGTCGAGCATGAAGTTGATGTGCTTGAGCTCGTTCTCGATGCCGAGCACCGAGTATCCCATGCGCCCGAAATACTCGTCGGCCGGCGCGAGCGTCGAAAGATAGACGTCGTGCGGAACGGCCTTGACGCTCGCAATGATGAGCGGCGAGGTCATGTTCTTCAACCGGGTCAGAATCGTCTGCGCGTTTGCCTTATCGCCGGGCGCATCGCTCGGAAGCGTTCCCGCGTCCGCCATTTGAACCGCGCGCACGAACTCCGGTCCCCACGACGTCGGCAAATGCGCGAGCGGAAAATCGGCATTTGCGGCACGCTCAAACGCCAGTGTTCGCCACGACGGGTCGCCCGTGAGAATCCACGCCCGCCAATTCGCCTCGACCTGCTGCAACTGTGCCGTGACGTCGCCCGGATAATCTTTGACGTTCGCAGCCGCGTCTTCATCCGCCAGACGCGCAAGCGTCGCGGGCGCATCTTCGGAATTGACGCGCTCCTGCAGATCCTGTGCCTGCGCGATCAGCGCGGGATTCCCGGAGTTCTTAATCACCCACTGCGCCGCTTCACGCACATACCACGCAGCCGCATCGTGATTGGTGAGCGGATTGTAATGCAGTCCGGCCCCAACCTGAACCGCCAGCGTCGCGATCTGCCCATAGTTCGGATCGTTCGGACTCTGCAGCGAATACGCGCGCCCCGCATTGAAAATCGTCGAAAGATACGTCTCCTGATCCCGAAACGCCCAATCCCGCTCGGCAGCCTTCTGATACGCCGCCTTCATCTGCGAATACAAAACCTGCGGATCAGCCTCAATCGCTGCAAAAACGTGCGGCGACGAGAATACTGAAAACACAACGAGAGCACATGTCACTGCTGACGTTTTCAAAGCAGCGCCGACGACAGCGGCTCTGAACGAGCGCCGGAGCCAGGATGGCGAGAGGCGCGAGGAAGGCAGCAGGAGCAATTCCAGGAGGGAATTGCGACGAGCGGCGCTGTCGTGAGTGGAACTTTGAAATCCCTGGTACTTACAATTTCGCTCGCCGTCTTTGCCGCGATGGCGCCGGCGCACGTTTCTGCCGCGATTGAGGCGGATCCGC
>DASSZO010000014.1:0-14566 GCA_035702815.1 Candidatus Aquilonibacter sp.
GAGCGTTCCATGAACCAACGGTAGGTGCCAAACTTGAGAGTTTGGCGCGGACGGGTCGATTCTTAGCGAATCTTCATCTTGACGTAATCAGTCGCCGAGTGCGGATGCGGGTGCAAGAAGCGCGAACGCGCCTTGCGCGGCAACGCGATCGCCCGCGCGAATCGGTCCGCTGACTTGTGCCGTTGCTTGGTCCTCGTGAACGAGCGTAATTGAACGAGGCTCGAACTTCACCGTGCCGTCTTTTTGCTTGGCTTGCACGAATACGACGTTTTCGCCGCTCTGCGGATCTTGCACGATCGCGGCTGCAGGCACGAGCAATCCCCGCGTGTGACCGACAACGATGTCGGCCGAGATCGCCGATCCCGCAACGGCGCCCGGCGGCACGCCGGAGATGACGACGGTCGCGGATTGCGTCGAGGGATCGACGGCTGGAACAACGGCGATGACGCGCGCTCGCGATTGCTGGGACGTCCCCGTCACCGTCACCCTAACCGCATCACCGGTTGCAATCTGTGCAGCGTCTGACGCAGGCACTTGAAGCGTCGCTTCGGCTTGCGCTGACGGCCCCACGATAATAACGGGTGTCGACGGATCGACCGACTCACCGGGACGGCGCACGATCGCGTCGACCACGCCGTCAACCGGCGAACGGAGTGAAGCGCGCGACAGCTCCGTAGCCGCAAGTTGCGCTTTGACGACGGCACTCTGCGCCTGGGCCGCCGCCGCCGCGCGATCGGCACCCGCCGCTCGCGCGTCCGCTTCATCGGCCGAGAGTTGCGCGCGCGCCGCCTGCACGTCTTTTTGCGCTGCAACGCCTGCCCGATACAGATTTTGCTCGCGCGCCAGGGCGGCGCGATCGACGGCAATCTTCGTGGAGAACCGGTCGACTGCGGCCGCGCCCGCTTGCGCGCGCGCAGCTTGCGCATCGGCCGCGGCTTGCTGCGCCGCGAGCGATAGCGATTGCGTATCGAGAACGGCCAGCGTCTGACCGGCGCTCACGCGTTCTCCCACGCGCACATTGACGGCACCGAGGATTCCGGCAATCGGAAATGCGAGTTGCGTCGCCGTTCCGGCCGGCGCGCCGACCGATCCCGACTCCGTCAGCCGGATCGCATACTTGCCGTACGTCACCGTCGCGAGCGCAACGTCGGGTGCGCCCGCGGCCTGCGCTGGCGTCTGTGCTCCTCGATGCGTTAAGATCCAGAAACCGCCAATCGCTAGAACGAGCATCGCCGCGCCCAGCCACATCCATTTACGCATGAGTCGATCCTATCAAGAGCTGCAGCGTCGCTTGCGCTTGTAACTGCGCGTAGAGTGAAGTGATTTGAGCGACGAGTGCCTGCACGTACGTGGCCCGCGCCGTTTCTACGTCCAAGCTCGAGCTGGCACCGTTTCGGTAACCGATCTGCGTTGCGCGAAACGCGGCCGAGGCTTCCGCCAGCGCGCGTTGCGCAGCGCTAAGCGCCTGCGTCTGCGCCTGGTACGTTCGAACCGCAGCGCCCACCTCGGTCGTGACTTGCCGCTGTGCGCGTTCCAACTCCGAACGCGCTTGGGACAAACGCGCCTGCTCCGCGACGACCCGGTCGTGCTGCGCGCCTCCGACCGGAAGCGTCGCGTTGACGGTCAAGCTCGGTCCCTGCACCGGAATCTCGGTGTCGACGCCCTTGCTATACCCGCCGCTCACCGTTACAACGGGCAGACCGCCGGCACGCGCGATTTCTACCGCGCGCTCTTCGGCCCGCACCGCTTCTTGCGCCGATGCGATCTCCGGCCGATGCGCAAGTGCGAGTGAAACGGCCGCTTCCGGCGCGATGGTGACGGGAACCGCTGCCGGAGCAGGCGTCTGCGCGAGCGCCAACGCCGCCGATCCGGCTTGCGTTTCCGTTGCAAGCGCGGCCTCCGCGTTCTCGGCCTCGGCCTGTGCGCGCGCTAGATCGGCTTGCGCCTGGGCCACGGCAACGTCGGCGCGCACGACGTCTAAACGCGGAACGTCGCCGTTACCGAATCGCAGCTTCGCCGCGCGCAGATCGCTCGTCGCACCCGTTAGTGCGGTGCGCCGCGCGTTGAGGGTTGCTTCGGCGGTGAGCGCAGCATAATACAGCGCAATGACGTTGATGCGTTCCGCCCGCTCGGCGCCGGCAAGATCGAAGCGCGCAGCGAGCAAGGACGCGTTGGCCTGCGCGACGAGCGGAGAGTATGCGATGAGGTCGCCGAGCGTCACCTGTGCGCCGACGGTGGTCAGTCGCTGCGAAACGGTATACGGGCCATTTCCCGCTTGCGGGCTCAGGGCGTAATTGCCGAAGAGCGCCGGGCCGTAATTCGCGCGCGCGGCATCGAAGAGCGCCTGCGCTTCTTGAACTTTCGAGCGCGCAATGGCGACGTCGGGCGAATGCGCGAGGGCGCCGGTTTGCGCTTGCGCGAGACTCAGCCCCGTAAAGGACTGCACGAGCAGCGTCGCTGCAAGAACGATGCCGCTCATGCCGGAGCATGCTCCGCGACGAGCTGTTCGCCGCGCGAAAATCCGGCGTAGAGCACGGGAATGACGATGAGCGTGAAGGCGGTCGCGGTTGAGAGGCCGCCGATTACGGCGATCGCAAGCGGCTTTTCCATTGCGGCACCCGATCCGATTCCCAGCGCAAGCGGCAACAGGCCGCCGATCGCGGCGAAGGTCGTCATGACGATCGGCCGCAAACGGGTGCGCCCCGCCGTCACCAACGCGTTTTCAACGGAGTCCCCGCCCAAACGGCGCTGATTTGCGACGTCGATGAGTAAGATTCCATTCTTGACGACGATTCCAACCAACAGCAGCAGTCCCATGAAGGACGAAACGTTAAACGGAGTACGCGTGAGGAACAGGCCGAGCGCAACGCCGATGAGCGCGAGCGGAATCGCGGTGAGAATGACGAGGGGCAAACGAAACGAGCGGAACGTTGCGAGCATCACGGCAAAGACGAGCGCGACGGCAATTGCGATTACCGCGGCAAACTCGCGAAACGATTGTTGTTGGGCGGCATACTCCCCGCCGATCACCGTCGTATAGCCCGGCGGCAGGTGCGCATCGGCGATCGCCTTCTTCACCCCGGCGACCGCACTCGAAAGGCTGGCCCCGCGAATGCTCGCCGTGATCAATAACTCGCGCTGGCCGTTGTTTTCGAAAATCGACGTCGAAAGCTGCGCCGGGGCGATCCGCGCGAGATTAGGAAGTCCTACGGGACCGCTCGACGTGTTGACGTTATTTTGCGCCAGGTTGAGATCGGCATTCGCGAGCGATATCCGCACCGGTACGAGCATGTTCGCGCCAGGGATGCTCGTCGCAACGGTACCTTGCGTCTGCGCTGCTAACGCATCCGCGAGCGACGACGACTGCACGCCGAGCTCCGCCAAGCGCCGCTGGTCCGGTGCAACCCGGATCGTCGGGTCCGTGTAGACGACCCCGCTGAACGCATCGGCAACGCCCTTGACCGAGGACATTTTGCCGGTGATGATTTGGGCGTATTTGACCAACGTGCGCTGATCCGGTCCTTGTAATTCGATCTCAAGCGGTGCCGGCGCGCCGCTGACGTCGTTGATCATGTCCTCGAGAATCTGATGAAAGTCGAATTGCGCGCCGGGAAATGCCGCGCTGAGAACGTCGTTGAGGCGACCGCTGATCGCTTCATAGCCGGCACGCTCGTTCGCGGGTTTGAGCCGGACGCGCACGATGCCCTGGTTTTGCGGCATCGGCGAGATTCCGTTCGTGTCGAGCCCCGTCCAGCGCCCGACCGAGCGTACCGCCGGATCTCGCAATGCCAGCTCCTCCATCCGTTGCGCCGCCGCCGAGGACGCCTGTAGGCTCGTGCCGACGGGCAGCTGGTAGCCGATCTCGAACTGTCCCTCGTCGAGCTTCGGTAAGAAATCGCTCGGCAAGCGCATCAACAGCACGACGGTCACGATCAACACGACGACGGACCCTGCATACACGAGCCGCCGATTGTTCAACGCCCATCGCAATACCGGCTCGTAACGTTCGAGGATGCGGCCGATGAAGTCGCCGTGTCCCTCGTGATCCTGGTCTTTGGGTCGAATGAGCCACTTGGCAAGAACCGGCGCGAGAAAGAGGGCCAGTGCAAGCGACACGATCAACGACGACGCCAGGGTCAGCGCAAGCGAACGAAAGAAAAATCCGCTGACGCCGGTGAGCAGCGCAAGGGGGACGAAGACGACGACGGTCGTGGTCGTCGATGCGACCATAGCCGAGCCAATCTGCGACATCGACATCTTGATCACTTCGGCCGTGTTCGCCGACGGATTGGCATGATGATTGCGCGCGATGTTCTCAATGACGACGATTGCGTCGTCGATGATCAAGCCGACGGCAATTGCGAGGCCGCCGACCGACATAAGATTGAGCGTTTCACCGGCACGACCGATGACGAACACCGCAATAGCCATCGCGATCGGAATGACGATCGCCGCAACGAGCGTCATGCGAAGGTTGCGCAGAAACACGAAGATGACGAGGATAGCCAGCAACGCGCCGATCAAAATCGCGTCGCGGAGTGAGGCCTGTGACTCTTTGACCAAGACGGTCTGATCCCAGAAACGCGTCAGCTTCGTTCCCGCCGGCAGCGACGCGGCGATCGCGGACGCCCGGGTCGAAATTGCGTCGGCCATCTTAACCGCGTCGGCACCGGGGAGAGCATAGAAGTTGATGAGCACGGCAGGCGTGGCATCGAAGCTGACGTCACTCGTTTTGGGAGCGACGCCGAGCACGATCGAACCCAACGCTGAAATGGGGACGGCGCCCTTCTTTTTGGTAGGTACCATGATGCGCCCTAGGTCTCGCGCCGTGCGAACTCCGGCGTCCACGACCACAACATTGCGTACGTAGTGCGTCACCTGCTGGCCGACGGGCGTAACCTGCGTCGCTGAACTCAGCGCCGCGGAAACGTCGCTTATCGTCAACCCGTACTGGGCAAGGGCGCTCGCATTGAGTTGGATGTGAAACTCACGCGGCGGGCCGCCCGTGACCGAAACTTTCCCCAGGTCGGGAGCCCCGTAAAAGCGCGGTACCATTGATTGCTGCGCCAGCTCATGCAGTAGCGTCTGCGACATCGTCGAGGAGGTCAACGCATAAATGACGACCGGTTCCCGGTTTGGATTGATGATCGACGCTTGAACGTTCGCAGCGGGCGGAAGCTGGTTCTGCGTTGCCGCAATCGCCTGATCGACGTACGTCAAGTCGCCCTGAACGTTCGTGCTCGGGTCGAACTCGACGATCAGCTCCGCATTACCCTGCGCGGACGTCGAGCGAACGCGAGTGACCGAAGGGAGTCCTTGAAACGCCTGCTCGAGCGGAAGCGCGACCGACGTGCGCACTTGGTCCGGCGGCAGATTGCCGGCATCGGCTACGACGTCGATCCGCGAGAAACTCATGTTCGGAAAGATGCTGGCCGGAATCGTCGTGTACGCGTATACGCCGAGCACGGTGAGCGCCGCTACGACAAAGACGATGACTTTCTCGTAGCGGGCTCCGAAGGTCGCAAGATTCAACGGATGTCTTTCTTGCGGAGCGCTTAGTCGTTGCCGTTGTCGATGCTGTCTTCGACGATTTTTCCCGTCACGGCATCGACGCCAACTTCATGCATCGTCTTTCCAACCTTCACATCAAAGCTATAGCGAAGGCCGCCGTTCTCTTTCTCCAGCTCTTGGTCGACGATGGAGCCATGCTCTTTGGCAAGCGCGGTTCGACGTGCTTGCGCGAGTGTGACTTTGGCTTGCGGTAGAAACTGCGAGCCCTTAAGTTGAAGCGGAGAGGCAACGGCCGCTGCGCTGAGAGCGGCGCAGAGTGCGACGATGGTCACTGCGGTTTTCATTGCCGTATTGTCCCTCACGGAGATGACGGGCCAATGAACGGGAAATGAAGCGTTACTTTCGCTCCCCCGCTTGCACGATTCGAAAGCTCGATGCGAGCGCCGTGAGCCCGGCCGATGGCCTCAACGATCGAGAGACCGAGTCCCGTACCCCCCCGGCGGCGAGCCGGATCGTCACGCCAGAATCGTTCGGTCGCGTGCACCAGACCTTCGGGGGAAAAACCCGCGCCGTCGTCTGCAACCGTCAGTTCGACGTCCCTATCATGGCGCTGGACTCGAAGTTCAATGCGCGACGACGCATGATCGATGGCATTGTGCAGGAGCGCCGCGAGCGCGCGTTCGAGCGCCCGGCCATCTCCCACAATCATCGCGGGGTCGATCGTCGGCTGGAGCGTGATATGACGCGCTTGCGCGGCCGGCGCGAAGCGCTGGACGCTTAGCGATGCCAGTTCGGCGAGGTCAAGCGGCTCAAATTCGAAACTGCTTGCGTCGGCGCGGGCGGCGACCAGCAGAGCATCCACGAGGTGATCAATGCGATCGACCTCATCAACAATCGTCGCAAGTGCTCGACGGTAGTCTTCGGGCGTTCGCTCCTTTCCAAGCGCGACTTCCGCTTCTGCCCGAATGACGGCGAGCGGCGCGCGCAATTCATGCGAGGCGTCTGCGGTGAATTGCCGCTGTCGCACGAAAGCGCCCTGCAGACGGTCGAGCATGCGATCAAAGGCCGAGCCAAGGCGCCGAAGTTCCGTACTGCCCTGCGTGCCTACACGCCGCGAGAGATCGTGTGCTTCGATCTCAGTGGCCAGGGCCGTGAAGCGTTCGAGCGGGGCCAACGCACGACGGGCGAGCGTCGAAGAGAGCATGACCACACCGCCGCCGATTCCGAGCGCGCCGAGTGCAATCGCGATGATGGCCGACCGATCGTACTCGTCGATGTAGTCGCTCCCTTCCCATACGGCGATCGTCCCGTAGACCGTCGAGTCGCGCTCGACGGTCTCGAGAGCGACGCGCAGCGCGCGATCGCCGGAGCCCGCGGAGTAGAGACCGTCAGCGTTTGGATGCGCTGCTACCGTAGCTAGCACGACGGGCGGCACGGCATTGGACGACGCAGCGAACATCGCGCCATCGCGGGTGAACATGGCCGCATCCATACTGCCCCCCAACGCCTCCGCAAGCTGTCGACGATCTTCTTTGTCCAGAAACAGCCGCCCGTGGTGCACGTCGAGCAACGCGTTGGCGGCGGCTCCCGCCGTGCTGAGCCGAGCATCCAGCGAGCTGCGAAGCGACCGGTCGATCGCGGTAAGCGCAACGATGGCGAGCATGAGGACCGCGAAGAAAACCGCGGCACCGTACGTCCAGGAGAGACGCGCGCGAAGGCTCACTCGCGCTCCATGCGATAGCCGATTCCGCGGACGGTCTGCAAGAGCGGACGCTCACCTTCGGCGTCTACTTTTACTCGCAAGCGACGCACGTACACGTCCACGACGTTCGAGGTCGTCTCGCTGGTGCGATCCCAGAGGGCGGTTTCGATCATTGGGCGGGTAAGGACGCGGCCCGCGTTTCGCATAAAATATTCGAGAAACGCAAGCTCCCGAGCGGTCAAGTCGATGTCACGGTCGCCGCGTCGTACGCGCCGGCTCGCAAGGTCAAATGTGACGTTGGCAACGCGCAGAACGTCCGGTGCAGGCGGCGCCTCACGACGGATTACCGTCCTCAAGCGCGCCTCAAGTTCGCGAAGCGCAAACGGTTTACGGATGTAGTCGTCGGCGCCCGCGTCTAGCCCGGCGATCACATCGTCGAGTTCGTCTCGTGCCGTAGCGATGAGAATCGGCGTCGCCAAACGCTCGGAACGCAGCGAGCGCAAAACCTCCAGCCCGTCGCAGCCGGGCAAGTTGAGGTCGAGCACGATCGCGTCATAGCCGGGCTCCGCGGCGAGGAGCAGGCCCTGCGGCCCGTCAGCGGCTCGGTCGACCACGTGCCCCTGATCCTGCAGCCCGCGACGCAGCGCATCGGCAAGCCGATCGTCATCTTCCACAATGAGCAATCGCACGCCCAAGGCTTTACAAATTGCACGGCAGGAACCCTCGGTAGCCACCCGTAGTAGCGGGTGTGGCCACTTCCGCCGCGCGTCATGAAGACGCGCAGTTCGACCGTTTCAACGCGAGCATCTCGGCTGCGGTCGAAGCGGTGCGCCACGCTTCCGAAGCAATCGCCGCGACCGCACAAGAGCAAACCACCTTGATGGTCGCGCTCTCCGAAACGGCAGGCACGCTCGCCTCCGCGTCGCGCGAGACCGCGGAACGTTTGCAGACCGCGCAATCCGCCGCTCGCGCCGCCGCGGCAGATCTCGGCAACTCGTTCGAAGTCGTCGAAACGCTTCTGACGTCGGTGCAGCAACTCGCGGATCTTTCGGCCGATACCGCCAACGCGATGGACGATTTCGGGCGGCTGATGAGCGAGATCGGCCGGATGACGGAATTCGTCGAGGACGTTTCGGACGAAACGCAACTCTTGGCACTCAATGCGGCGATCGAAGCCGCGCGCGCGGGAACACACGGACTCGGCTTCGCCGTGGTCGCAGGCGAAGTGGGCCGCCTCGCAAAGACGACGAGCGAATCGACCACCGCGATCAAAAACCTCGTCATCGACATTCAACAGGAAGCCGAAGCGACGATCAAAGCGGTGCGCGCAAATGCGGAACGCTCGGCGGAATCGGCACCGCTGGCCGACACCGCGCGCGGCTCGCTGGCCGAAATCGCCGAACTCGCCGCCGATCTGTCGGTCACGATCGATCGCGCCGTCGTAAGCGGCCGAGATCACAGCGCGAGCGCCGCGCAGATGCGCAAAGATACCGATGCCCTCGCCAACGTTGCCGCATCGCAAGGACGCGAAGCGCTCGAGTCGGCGTTTGCGACGCAGCGCCTCGCCTATTATGGCGCGGAAATTGCGTACATCTCACGCGCGCGTACGGCGAGCAAGGGCGAGCATACGACGATCAAGATCGCCACACTGCTTCCGCCGGGCTATCCGCCGTCGCGCGCATGGGAGCACGTCGCGAAACGCGCGCTCGAACTCTCCGAAGGCCGGCTCAAACTCGATCTCGAGATTCCCTTTACGGGCGGCAGCGAGATGGAGGCCATGCTGCGCGTGCGATCGGGCGAACTGGACATGGTCAGCGTCACCACCTACGTCGCCGGTGCGCTTCTTCCGCTCGCACAGTTACTCGATCTGCCGTTCGTCTTCGACACCCGCGACGCGGCGCACGCGCTGCTCGACGGGCCGCTCGGCGAACACATTCTCTCGTCGTTCGAATCGTTTGGCTTGCATGGGCTTGCGTATTTCGAGAACGGCATGCGCCATTTCACGAACAACCTGCACCCGATCAGGCGTCCGGCGGACATGCGCAAGATGCGCGTGCGCATCCAAGACTCGGTGGTGTATCTCGCGCTCATGCACGCGCTAGGCGCATCGCCGAAGGTCGTGCCGTTCCAAGACGTCTACAAGGCGCTCCAGCAGCACGAAGTCGATGCGCAAGAAAACCCGCTGGCGAACACCCTGGGCGCCCGCCTCTACGAAGTGCAGCGCTACCTCACGCTGACCAACCACACGTACAATACGCAGATCGTGCTCGCGAATGTGGAGAGGTGGCGGAGCTTACCTGAGGAAGACCGCGAGATTCTCCAGCGCGCGTTCCGCGAGGCGACCGTCTTCCACCGCCAAGTCGCCGCGACGGACGATTCGAACGCGATCACGGAACTTCGCAAGCACCTCGAAATTCACGAGCTCTCGTCCGAAGAGCGCGAAGATTTCGTCCGCACCGCCCGATTCGTCTGGGAGCGCATGGAGCCGCTGTTTCCAAGCGACGTGTTCCGTTTGCTCCTTAACCGCAACCTCGACCAATGGCGCCCGCGCGTTGCGCTGGGAAGCGGCGCGACGGCGAATGCGCAAAGTTTCACGCTCAGCGACATCGTTGAGGCGATGGATCGCTCGGTTCACTCGGTTCGCTCGACCGGCGATACGATCGGCACGCAGGCCCGGTCGCAAATTTCGAGCCTCAACGCGCTCGCGCAGCGTGCGCTGACGCTGAGCGGCTCCAATGAGACGCTCGCCAAAGATTTCGAACAATTGAGTATGCGTTTCGAACAGGTTGCGCCGCAGGTGCGCATCATGCGCGACACCGTTCATCAGCTCATCGAAACGATCACCGTGCTCTCGTCGATGGCCGTGCAGAGCCGCGGCGCGCTCGATCAATTTGCGAAGTCGATGCAGCAGATCTTTGCGATCATCAACCTCGTTCGCTCGGTCTCCGACAAGACGAACTTGCTCGCGCTCAACGCCGCGATCGAAGCCGCGCGCGCCGGCGATCACGGCAAGGGCTTCAACGTCGTCGCCGGCGAGGTGCGCGGCCTGGCCGACAAGACCAAAGCGTCGACGATCGACATTCGTAAGGTGCTCAACGATCTCGAAGCCCGCGGCAAAGCTGCCGCCGTCGCGATCGAAAACGGCGTTGCGAAGGCCGAGCACAGCTCGCGCCAAGCGCGGATGGCTCAAGAGGCCTTCGGACGCATCGAACAGTTCGCAAGTTCGGCACAATTTACGCTCGAACAAGCCGAGGACGCCGCCAAAGACGAAGCGCAGCGCGCCTACGCGATGTACGGCGACTACTCACAGATGGCGGCGCTGGTCGACTCTCACGCGAGCGACAGCCGCCAAGCCCTGACATCCACCGTCGAACTCGAACGCCAACGCCGCGCCCTCTTCAGCTAGCGCGCCCCCTTCTGTCATCCTGAGCTTGTCGAAGGACATCCTGAGCCCCCTTTTGTCATCCTGAGCTTGTCGAAGGGCGTCCCTCGACAGGCTCGGGATGACAACGTCCCTCGACAGGCTCGGGATGACAACGGGGGGATGGGTTACGGGGTTAGGCCTCGGTATTTGAGGAGCGGGCCGATCTTCGGATCGCTGCCGTAGAAGGCGCGGAACATCGGGCCGTAATCCATCGAGTGACCTTTGGAGAGGATCATGTCGCGGAAGCGTTGACCGTTTGCGCGCGTCATGCCGCCGTGGTCGAGGAACCACTGGTAGGCGTCGTCATCGAGCATCTCGGTCCACATGTAGGCGTAATATCCCGCGGCGTATCCGCTCTGCCAGATGTGGGCGAAGTAGCTGGAACGATAGCGCGGTGGAACGTCGGTGAAGTTCGTTCCCGATTTCGCGAGCGCATCTTTCTCAAATGCGTCGACGTCGCTCTGCTTGGGCGTCGAGGCCGGCAGGGTGTGCCACGCCATGTCGAGTTCATCGGCTGCCAGACTTTCGCCGAGTGAGTACCCGCCTCCGAATTTCGCCGCCTCTTCGACTTTCTTGATCAGATCGGCCGGCATCGGTTCGTGCGTCTTATAGTTGACCGCGTAATGCGCGAGCACTTTGGGATAGAACGCCCAGTGCTCGTTGAATTGCGACGGGAACTCGACGAAATCGCGGGCGGTTTGTGCACCGGAGAGCGACGGATACTCCTCATCGGCAAAGAACCCGTTGAGCGCGTGACCGAACTCGTGGAACATCCCGTGCACTTCGTCGGCGGTTAACAATACCGGCTGGCCCGCGGGCGGCTTCGGAATGTTTTCAACGTTATAGACGACAGGTTTCGTACCGAGCAGTTTGGACTGCTGGACGAAGTTGTCCATCCAGGCGCCGCCTTCTTTGTTGTCGCGTTTGAAAAAGTCGAAGTACATCAGCGCCAGCGGCGAGTTGTCTTTGTCGAACACCTCGAACACGCGAACGTCCGGGTTGTAGACCGGGATGTCGTGCCGCTCTTTGAAGGTGATACCGTAGAGCTGATTTGCCGCATAGAACAGGCCGTTCTTCAGCACGTTATTCAGTTCGAAATACGGACGAACCGCATTTTCGTCCAGATTGAACTTGGCCGCGCGCACTTGCTGCGAATAATGTTCCCAATCCCAGGGCGCGAGCACGAAATGCTTCCCGCCCTTGTCGATCGCCGCTTGCAGCTCTTTGGACTCCGCGACGATTTTTGCGCGCGTCGGCGCGATCAATTGATGCAAGAACTGCTCGACCGCGTCGGGCGTTTTTGCCATCTGGTCGGTCAGCTTGTATGCGGCGAAGGTCGGATAACCGAGAATCTTCGCTTTCTGCGCGCGCAGGTACGCCATCTGCGCGATCGTCGCGCGCGTATCGTTCGCGTCGCCCTTCTCGGCGCGCGTCCACGACGCATTGAAGAGCTGCTCGCGCGTCGCACGGTCGTTGAGCGACTGTAACGCCGGCTGCTGCGTCGTGTTCTGCAGTGAAATGACATAGCCGTTTACACCGCGCGTCTTGGCTGCCTGGGCGGCCGATGCGATCCCGTTTGCGCTCATGCCGTCGAGTTGCGCTTTGTCCGAAACCTTCAGTGCGCCGGCCTTGGTCGCGGCGAGCAGTTTGCGGGAGAACTGCGCTTGGAGCATCGACAGCTGCTCGTCGATCTTGCTCAGCTTGGCCTTCTCCGCCGGCGGCAGCTTGGCGCCGTCATGCACGAACTCTTGATACGTCACGCGCACGAGTTGCTGCGACTCAGGATCGAGATGCAAGCTCGACAAGCGGTTGTAGACCGTTTGAATGCGCGCGAAGAGCTTCGCGTTTTGGTAGATCTGATCTTGAAAGACCGAAAGTTTCGGCGCTTCGACTTCCTGCACGTGCTGCAACGTCGGGTCGGTATTCGCGCTCGTTACCGCGTTGAACGCGGAGAGGACGTAGGTCAACATCCGCCCGGACTTTTCCATCGCGACGAGCGTATTCTGGAATGTCGGCGGCGCCGGATTGTTCGCAATCGCGTCGATCTCGCGCGTCTGGCGTTTCATCCCCTCTTCGATGGCCGGCTGGTAGTCGGCATCGGTAATTTTGTCGAAAGGAAACGCACCGAACGGCAAGGTGCTGGGCGTGAAGAATGGATTCGCGAGTGCGAATACCATGGCAAGCTGGAGCATCGGTTTACCCCGTGATCGTTAATGCAAGGGTTTGTGGGTGAGGTTCACCCATGATCCGCGCTACGTTCTCGTGAAAGCGCGCGAGGTCCCCGTTGGTCACGTAGGTGGTTGCGCCGCGTTCTTCCGGCGAACCGGTTCGAGCAAGAAATTCGGCCACGCGATCGGCTTGCACGAACGCGGGATCGATACGGCGCACGTTATCCCCGAGCGCAGCTTTGAAGTGCTGGTCGAGCACGGGGTAATGCGTGCATGCCAAAACGACGGCATCCAGGTCGCGCGGCAACCCGGCGCAGGCCTCGGCAACGGCGCGCGCGGTCTCGTCATCGTCGATCTTTCCCGCTTCGACGAGCGGCACAAGCGCCGGTGCGGGCACCTCCCACACGTCGCTGCCGGCAATCGCCTCACGGATGCGACGGCCGTAGGCGCCGGAGCGAACGGTTGCGGCCGTTGCGACGATGCCGATGCGGCGCGCTTTTGCTTCTTGTAGCGCGATAACGGCGGATTCGATGAGGTCGAAGATTGCCGCATCGGTCTTCGGCCAGCCATATGTGTCGGCGATCGCGCACGTCGTGTTGCAGCCCATGACGATCGCGTCGAGATGTTGGCTATCGAGCCAAGCAAGGTTCGTTTTGAGCAGCTGCGCAAGCTCTTCGTTCGAGCGGTCGCCGTAGGGAAGGTGGGCTTGGTCCGCGAGGAAGATGATGTCGGACTTGGGCAGACGTTCGCGTACCCGGCGGACTACGGTGAGTCCCCCGAGGCCCGAATCAAAGATTCCGATCACTGAGCGCTGCCTGAAACCGGATACTGCGCGGCATACTTGTCGATGCCGTCGGCGATGCCTTGCGCGACGCGCTGCCGCCATTCGCTCGATACGAGCTTCGCGTAATCGTCGGGATTGGAAAGAAATGCGGTCTCAACGAGCACGGCAGGCATGTTCGAATGCAACGTCACGTATAGGCGGCTCTTGACGATGCCGTCGTCTTTGGTATCGAGCAACGGCGTAAGACTGTGTTCGACGCTCAACGCGAGCGGAACGTCCGACGGCTTCGAATAGTACTCGGTCGTTCCATGCGGGCCGCTATTGATAAAGCTGTTCACGTGCACGCTGACGAACATGCGCGCACCGGCGCGATTGGCGACGTCGACGCGCGCTTGGAGTTCATCGTGCGCGCTATCGTTCGGAGCGTATACGTCCACGTCGGTGTCGTGCGTCATCTGGACTTGCCAACCGCGCGCGACCAGAATCGCGCGTAGCCGCTTGGCCATGTCGAGCGTGAGATCGGCTTCAGAGGTGCCGTTCCGAACCGCACCGCGGTCGCTGCCGCCGTGGCCCGGATCGATAACGATGAGCTTGGGGTTGGTGGGAACGTACGTGCTGCCGCCGCCGAACTTCCACGCTCCTTGATCGGCCGGATTAGGATTTTGACCGTACATGTCGGCCGGTACGGGCGTGACGAGCGCTTGCGGTTCGTTTGCGGATACAACGGTCCCGATTGCACCGGATCCGCCGCGCACTTCATCTGCAACGACATTACGGCCCACGGTGATCACGACGCCGGTTGCCGACGGCGAAACGTCGATCTGCTTGGGCGCGTCGATCGAGAGCGCGATGCGCACCGTTTGCGGATCCAGCTGACGCGAACGCATCGAGAGCAGGGGGTCGGCCTCAGCCTCGTCGCGGGGGCCGCCTTGGAGCTGCGCGCCTTTGATATCGATCCAAAACCGGTTGTCCGGCGC
>DASSZO010000085.1:0-5069 GCA_035702815.1 Candidatus Aquilonibacter sp.
TGAGCTTTCGCATCGAAGCGGGGCAGGTCGCGGCGTTCGTCGGACCGTCGGGAGCCGGGAAGTCGACGATCACCCAGTTGGTCCCGCGTTTTTACGATCCGCAGTCCGGCCGCGTGCTGGTCGATGGTCACGACGTACGCAGCGTCACACTGGAATCGCTGCGCCGCGATATCGGCATCGTGACGCAGGAGACGTATCTCTTCCACGACACGATCGCTTCGAATCTGCGGTACGCCAAACCCGGCGCGACGATCGACGAACTCGCCGCCGCGTGCCGCGCGGCAAACATCCATGAGTTCATCAGCGGCTTACCCAACGGGTATGAGACGATCGTCGGAGAGCGCGGCCACAAGCTTTCCGGCGGCGAACGTCAACGCTTGGCGATTGCGCGCGTGCTGCTCAAGAATCCGTGCATCTTGATTCTCGACGAAGCGACGAGCGCGCTCGATTCGCACAACGAAGCGGCCATTCAGGAAGCACTTGAAGTGGTGATGCGAGGACGCACGAGCTTGGTGATCGCACACCGTCTCTCGACGATCGTGAACGCCGACGTCATCTTCGTCGTCGAGAACGGTCGCGTCGTCGAGAGCGGCCCGCACGCGGTCTTGCTCGCGCGCAACGGGCCGTACGCTCAACTCTACCGCCGCCAGTTTCGCGACGCGGCCGTCGCGCAGTAGTTCGCTAGTCGATTCCGGCGGGAATCGACATCACTTTCGGCTGCGCGGGGATCTGCAGCTTCGGCCCCGTCGCCGCCTGCACGTCGTCGACGCTCACCCCCGGCGCGACTTCCGTTAGAACCATGCCCGTCGGCGTAATGTCGATCGTCGCCATGTCGGTGATGATCTTTTGCACGACGCGCTTGCCCGTGAGCGGCAAGGAGCAGACGTCGACGATCTTGTGCGCGTTCCCCTTGGCAACGTGCTCCATCATCACGATGACGCGTTTGGCGCCATGCACGAGATCCATCGCGCCGCCCATCCCCTTGACCATCTTGCCGGGAATCATCCAATTGGCGAGATCGCCGTACTCGGAGACTTGCATCGCGCCGAGCACGGCCAGATCGATGTGTCCGCCGCGAATCATTCCGAACGAGAGCGATGAGTCGAAGAACGACGCGCCGGGCAGAACGGTCACCGTCTCTTTGCCCGCGTTGATGAGATCGGGATTCTCTTCCCCTTCGAACGGATACGGGCCCATGCCCAAGATGCCGTTCTCGCTCTGCAACGTGACGGTCACGCCTTTGGGCACGTAGTTCGGAATGAGCGTCGGCAATCCGATGCCGAGATTGACGTATTGCCCGTCGCGAAGTTCTTGCGCGACCCGCGCCGCAAGTTGCGTTCTGCTCAATGCCATTACTGCTTCTTCCTCGTGGTCACGCGCTCGATGCGCTTGCCTTCGGCGCCGACTTTGACGATGCGTTGGACGAAAATGCCGGGCAGATGCACTTGCTCCGGATCGATCTCGCCGGCGTCCACGAGTTCCTCACATTCGACGATCGTGATCTTGCCCGCCATCGCGCAGAGCGGATTGAAGTTGCGCGTCGCTTTATGAAAGATCAAGTTGCCCGCAGTATCGGCGACCGACGCGCGCACGAGGGCGTAATCGCAGACGATCCCTTCTTCGAGTACGTATTCGCGCCCGTTGAAAACGCGCGTTTCTTTCTTCGGGGACGGGATTGCGACCGAACCATCGGCATTGTGCTTCCACGGAAGGCCGCCGTCGGCGACGAGCGTTCCGACGCCCGCCGGCGTATAAAAGCCGGGAATCCCGCAGCCGCCCGCGCGCAGCCGCTCCGCAAGCGTGCCTTGCGGCACCAACTCGACCTCGAGCTCGCCGCTGAGATACTGGCGCTCGAATTCTTTGTTCTCGCCCACGTACGAGCCGGTGGTGCGGCGAACGCGCTTGTGATCGAGCAACACGCCGAGGCCCCATCCATCGACGCCGCAGTTATTCGACACGGTGACCAGATCGCTCGCGCCTTGCTCGAGCAGCGCCTGGATCAAATTGTGCGGTATGCCGTTGAGTCCAAACCCGCCGACCGCGAGGGATGCGCCGCTCGGAATATCGGCGACCGCCTCCGCGCAGGATGCCAAGACTTTGTTCATCGGCGTGGAAGTTCTCCGGGCTATGAGTATTGCCCCACCCCGTGCACACGAGTCCGACGAAGAGGCGATGATCCTCCAGATGGTGCGCGAGCTGGTTGCGGAAAAAGTCGCACCGCGCGCCGCCGAAATCGACGAGACCGAAGAGTTCCCCACCGACATCAAAGAGTTGTTCGCGCAGAACGATCTGCTCGGCATCCCGATTCCGACCGAGTACGGCGGACTCGGCGGCACGTTCTTGACCTACGTCAAGGTCGTCGAAGAGATCGCTAAAGCATGCGCGTCGAGCTCGCTGATCGTTGCCGTCCAGGAACTCGGCATGCTGCCGATTCTCATCGGCGGAAGCGACGAACAGAAGAAGCGCTTTCTTCCCGACATCGCGTCGGGCAAGAAAATCGCCGCGTACGCGTTGACGGAAGCATCGAGCGGTTCGGACGCGCTCGGCTCGATGCGCACGCGCGCCGAACGCAAGGGCGACAACTATATCCTCAACGGCCAAAAGATTTGGATCACCAACGGCAGTGTCGCCGACGTGGTCTGCGTGTTCGCGGTGACCGATCCGAGCGCCGGTTCGCGCGGCGTCAGCGCATTCGTGATCGAGAAGGGCACCAAGGGCTTCTCGGTCGGCAAGAAAGAGAAAAAGATGGGCATCCGCGGTTCACCCACCGTCGAACTCATCTTCGATGATTGCGAAGTTCCCGCGGCAAATCGTCTAGGCGAAGAGGGCGAAGGGTTCAAGATCGCGATGAAGGTGCTCGACAAATCGCGGCCGGGTATCGCGGCACAAGCGCTCGGCATCGCGGCCGGCGCGCTCGACTATGCCACGAACTATGCCAAGGAGCGCATCGCGTTCGGTAAGCCGATCGGTCAGCATCAGGGCATCGGATTCATGCTCGCCGATATGAAGACCGAAGTCGAAGCGGCTCGTCTGATGCTCTACGAATCGGCGCGCAAATGCGACGAAAGCGCGGCGGACATGTCGCTGTGGGCTTCGATGGCGAAGCTCAAATGCGGTGACGTTGCGATGTCGGTAACGACCGACGCGGTCCAAGTACTCGGCGGTTTCGGATATTCCGCGGAGTACCCGGTCGAACGCATGATGCGCGACGCGAAGATCACCCAGATCTACGAAGGCACGCAACAGATTCAGCGGCTCGTTATCTCGCGCGCGATGGTCGGCAAAGGGAAGTAGCCGCGCTCCGCGGCCGGCCCTCACCGAGCCGTCTCCGAGACTCAAAAGGGCTGCGCCGGCGCGCGGCCCTTTTGCTTGCGAAGGTCCTTTGTTTTGCTGGGAGAACTTTTGGGCGCAATGCTGCGTTCGTTAGAGCGTAGTATGCGTTTTGCGTCGCCCTAGGCCTCGCTAACGCTACCTATTGCTACGAAGGAGGTGAACCCATGAACAAGATTCTTGCATCGCTCGTTGCCGCCGCGTTCCTTACGACCGGCGTCGCGATGGCTGCCTCGCCGGCCGTCAAGGCATCGCCGAAGACGACCACCAAGGCGACCACGAAGGCTGCCAAGAGCACGAAGTCGGACAAGTCGATGAAATCGATGAAGTCGATGAAGTCGACCAAGCCCGCTCCGAAGGCCACCAAGAAGCCGCTGCTTCAGAAGACGGCCGCCAAGGCGAGCCCGGCCCCGAAGACGGCCAAGACCGCCAAGACGACCAAAACCACGAAGGCTGCCAAGAGCACGAAGTCGGACAAGTCGATGAAATCGATGAAGTCGGCCAAGCCCGCTCCGAAGGCCACCAAGAAACCGTAATCCCGTTATTATTCGGACCCCATATCGGCGCAGTCGTACTGACTGCGCCGAATTTTTTGGTACGCTATCGCTGATGGCACCCGACCCCATGGACCCCGAATTCACCGCCCAAAATCCGATCGTCGCGGCGGCGTCCCGCATCCGCGCTCGGCGCGAGCTCGCCAGCGTGATCGACGCGGGCGACGATTCAGCCCCTGCGCCCGCCGAGGATGCCGAAGAATCGCTTCGCCTCTTCGCGCGACGGCTCACCGACGGCGCGAAGCGCCTCAACTCGATTTTGGGACCGAACGCGGTTCGCATCGTAACGCTCGAGCGTCCCTTGCGGCTTCGGGTGCGTTTTGCGGAAAAGCGCGTGTCGCTTGAACTCGACGACCTCCAGCAACTCGTCCGTGTCAGCGGCGACGATCTGGACGGCGAATATCAGTTCGATCCGAACGCGTCGATCCCGGCGTTAATCAACCTGTCGAAAATCTCGACCGACTCGGGATACGGAGAGGCGCTTACCGCTTCTTCTTTGCTGAAGTCGATCGCGCAGGACGCCGAGTTGCCGCGGCCTTCGCACCTCGACCGCTCGGGGCCGCTTCAGCTTTAAACCGCTGCGCGTTCATCTTCGCGATAATCGGCGGAGTCGGACAGATTTCGGCTACCGGACACTTGGCGCACAAAGGCGTCGGCGCCTTACAAATTTCCCGTCCGTGCAAGATCAGCCAGTGGTGCGCAAAGCGCCACTTTTGCGGCGGCACGAGCGCGGTCACGTCTTCTTCCACCTGACGGGGCGTCGTTCCGAGCGTTAACCCGAGACGATGCGAGACGCGAAAGACGTGCGTGTCGACCGCAAATGCCGCTTCTTCGAACGCGACCGACATCACGACGTTGGCGGTCTTGCGGCCCACGCCGGCAAGGCGTTCGAGATCCTCGCGTTCACGCGGCACTTCGCCGCCATGCCGTTCGACCAGATCGCGCGAGGCGCTGATGATGTTTTTCGCCTTCATGCGAAAGAATCCGCATGATTTGATGATCCGCTCCACGTCGGTCGGTTCGGCATCCGCCAGCGCCTGCGGCGTCGGATACGCAGCGAAGAGCGTCGGCGTCGTCATGTTGACGCGCGCGTCGGTGCACTGCGCGGACAGAATCACTGCGATGAGGAGCTGGAACGGATTTCGGTATTCAAGTGCCGTGACCGCGTGCGGGTAGCTGCGCTCA
>DASSZO010000175.1:0-2238 GCA_035702815.1 Candidatus Aquilonibacter sp.
CGTGCTTCTTGGCTTCGATTCCGCCGACCCCGAAGTCGCCGGGCTCGTGCTCGTTCGTCAACCATACGAGTTCGGCGCGCTCGCGTAACCCGCGTTTGCGCAGGTCCGCATCCACGTTCATCAGATACTCGAACGCCGCCCCTTCGCAGGTTGCCGTCGGATGCCCGACGCCAACCACGAGACGGCGGCGATTCCCCGCTTTGAGATCTTTGACGATCTCCAAATAATGATCGCGCGCGTCCACCGCGTGTTCGACCGAACATACGCTGCGCGTCGTACCGTGACTCGGCCCAAGGCCGGGCGTGGCTTCGAAGTTCAGATACGGTCCGGTTGCATTGATCAAAAAGTCGTAGGCGATCTTCGATTCGCTTCCATCGGCAACCGTCACGCTCACCTGCTGCGAGCCGGTATCGATCGTTGTCGCGCGCCCGTCGACGTACCGCACGCCGATCTTGTCGTACACCGGCGCCAGTTGGAAATGCACCTCGTCCTCGGGCATGGTTCCGGTCCCGACCCAAATCAAGCTCGGGAACCAGGTGAAGCGATTGCGCGGTGAGACGACCGTGATGTCGGCCGTATTCTTCACCCAGTCCGATAGATGAAGGGCTGCGGTGTGACCGGCAAACCCGGCCCCAAGGATGACGATCTGCGGGCGCACGTCATGCCACCGCTGACGCAATGCGCTCGAGCACGCGGCGAAGGCTGGTATCGACGTGCTCGGCGACGGACGCGAGTCCCACGGGATCGACGAGCTTCATGAGCGAGCGCGCATCGATGGCGGAGACGATCGTCTTTTCGCCCTGCTTTTGCACGACGACGTTGCAGGGCAGCAGCAGCCCGATCTGCGGATGCTGCGTGAGCGCCAAATGGGCGTAGCTAGGATTGCACGCGCCGAGGATCGTGTAAGGCTCGTGCTCGACGCCCAGCTTTTCTTTCATGGTCGCCGCGATATCGATCTGGCATTGGATGCCAAATCCTTCGGCTTTGAGGTATTCCTTGGCCGTCTCGAGCGCGCGTTCGTACGAAAGCTTCGTCTCGACGACGTGACCGTAGGTTAGAGGCGATTCGACGTTCATGGACCACTCCGTTCGGGGACGCTGTCCCGGATAGTAAACTTTGGCAGGGTGGCCGGCGTTCGCCGGCGTTGCGCGACTACGGAATACAATACCGGAATTGCAATGATGGAAAGCGCGGCGGACGCGGTCATGCCAAAGACCAACGCCCATGCAAGGCCGCTCCACACCGGGTCCGTCGCGATGACGACGGACGAGAGCACGCCCGCCGCGGCGGTGAGAAAGATCGGTCGTGCGCGTACGGCGGCGGAATCGATCAGCGCTTCGTGAAGCGGCAATCCTTCCGCAAGTTTGTCTTCGATGAATTCGATCAAGATGATCGAGTTTCGGACGACGATCCCGATGAGCGCAATCAGTCCGATCATCGCCGTCGCGGAGAAGTAAATGCCGAAGGGCGCGAGCAGCGCGAAGCCGGGCATGATGCCGATCATCGCGAGCGGGACGGCCGCAAGAACGACGAGCGGCGTTCGAAACGAACGAAAGCGCGCGACGAGCACGACGTAGATCAAGATGAAGGCGATCAGCATGGCCCGGCCGAGATCGGCGAAGACGGTGAGGGTCATGTGCCACTCGCCGCCCCAGTCGATGCGGTAGCCTGGCGGAAGCGGATGGCGCGCCAGGTCCATCATGGCATCGATCACGGCATAGGTGGAACTGCGTCCGGCCATTTCTGCGCCGACGTAACTGACGTTTTCGAAATCGTCGCGATAGAGCGTCTGTTGGCTCGGCGCGGCGATCGCGCGCGTGACGGTCGAGAGCGGCACCATTCCGCCGTTACGGGAGGGAACCATGATCGCGCCGAGCGCCGCCGGATCGGCCCGGTATTCGGGCGCGAACCGAACGAAGATATCGACGGGATGCGTTTCGGGCGCGATATGCAACGCGGAGACCGTCGCTCCGTGGAACATCATCCCGAGCGATTGTGCGATGTCGGCGACGTCCACGCCGGCAATCGCGGCCTTGCGCTGATCGACTTCGATCGAGAGCGCGGGCGGAAGCGCCTTGAAGCTGCTCTCGACGTCCACGACCCCGCGTTCGCGCGAGAAGAACGAGGTAAGCCGGGAAGCGATCGCGCGCCGAACCTCGATATCGGGACCGTAGATTTTTGCGTAAATCGTGTTGCGAACCGGCGGCCCCGGCGGCGTTTGAAGAATCCGCAGCGAAG
>DASSZO010000239.1:0-17387 GCA_035702815.1 Candidatus Aquilonibacter sp.
GGGGCAGCTCATCGCGGAACTCATTGCGTCCGGCGAACTCGTCGATACCGGCGGCATCATTCCCGAGGGGCTGCTAACCCGGGTCCGGCTCAACGGGAACGGATCTTTTGCCGTCACCGATGGACCGTTCACCGAGACCAAGGAGATCGTGGGCGGATTCGCGCTCTTCAACGTGCCGACGCGCGAGCGCGCGATTGCGTTAACCGAACGCTTTCTCGCGTTGACCGGATCGGGTGAATGCGAGCTTATCGAAGTGAGTACGCTCGACGGATAATCCGGCGGTGAACGATTTCGAGCGGCGACTCGAGGCCATTTGGCACATCGAGTCGCCGCGTTTGATCGGCGCGTTGACGCGCGTGCTGCGCGACATCACGACTGCCGAAGACGTTGCGCAAGACGCGTTCGTCGCCGCGCTCACGCAATGGCCTTCCGAGGGGATTCCCGCAAACCCCGGCGCGTGGCTGACCACGACCGCGAAACGGCGCGCAGTCGATCGCCTACGCCGCAACGCCGTGCTCGATGAGAAAACGGCGGAGATCGAGCGCACGCAGCCGCACGCGACGTCGATCGAAGCCGACATCGAGATGCTCGATCAAGACGTCGGGGACGACATGCTGCGCTTGATGTTTATTTCATGCCATCCGATCTTATCGCGCGAAGCCCGCGTGGCGCTCACGCTGCGAATGGTCGGCGGCCTGACCACCACCGAGATCGCGCGCGCATTCTTCGTGCCCGAAGCCACGATCGCTCAACGCATCGTTCGCGCGAAGCGCGCGCTCGGCGCGGCACACATTCCCTTCGAACTTCCGCCGCGTGACGAACTGCACGCGCGGCTCGCAGCGGTCCTCGAAGTGATCTACCTGATTTTTAACGAGGGCTATTCCGCCACGACCGGCACCGACGTGGTACGGCCGGCACTGTGCGAAGATGCGCTGCGCATCGCGCGCGCGCTCGCTCATCTCCGCCCCGACATCGGCGAAGTTCACGCTCTGCTCGCGCTCGTCGAATTGCAGTTTTCGCGAGCGGCGGCGCGCGCGGACGCGTCGGGGGCGCCGGTGCTTCTCGCCGACCAGGACCGAACGCGCTGGGACCGCCTTCTCATCAGGCGCGGCCTTCATTCGCTCGAACGTGCCGCCGCGCTCGGACCGCTGGGCAGCTACGGCTTGCAGGCGGCGATTGCGGCGTGTCACGCGCGGGCGGCAACCTTCGCCGACACGGATTGGCAACGCATCGCGGCACTCTACGATGCGCTCGCCGAACTCGTACCTTCGCCGGTCGTCCGGTTGAACCGCGCCGTTGCAATCGGCATGGCGTTCGGGCCGGAGTCCGCGTTGCCGCTGCTCGACGAGCTGGACGAAGAGCCGCTCCTGGACGCCTATCATCTGTTGCCCGCCGCGCGCGCCGACATGTTCGAGCGGCTGCAACGCTTCGGCGATGCGGCGGCGGAATTCGAGCGCGCTGCCGGTCTTGCGGCCAACGAACGTGACGCCGCATTTCTGCGCAAGCGAGCGTCGATTTGCCGCGTTCGTTAACGAAGAGGAAGCGGGCGGTATCCCGGCCCGCGTAAATCACGCCGCGAGCGGGGAAAAGCAATGGTCATGCTTTCCCTTGGTGCGATCGTCCTCGCCGTCACGGTTCACACGGGCGGATTGACCGGAGCCCTCTACGCCGCCGGCGGCGGTGCCGGCAACTTCTCGACCGTTCGCGCGCTCAACGCGATGCTCGGTGAAGCAAACGTGCAAGCTGAGTTGCAGCATCTCGAAGACGAATACGGCGACACGAGCACGTTCGTCGAAACGTTTGATTTCGCAATGAACGACGCGTGGTCGAAAGCCGGCAAAGCCGACGTCTCGATTCGAACCAATCGCAACTTGAGCGGGCAGCAACTCGCAAACGCGGTGATCTCGGCGGGTACGCAGGGGCATCACTTCACCGTGCAGCGACTCCTTTCCGCACTCTTTCCGCCGCAACTCGCGGCGGAAGTGCTCCTCGATATCGACGTGAAGTACGGCCGCGACCGCGGAACGACGTTTCGCAAGGTCGCCGACGCGTTCTTCGAGGATACCCAGCAACTGCTCGCGTCGCGCTGAAGGTCCGCGAAAGCAAGCGCGCTAAAGCGCCGGTGTGGACTGGGGCCACCTAAGTTTCGCGGAAGAGCGCGAGTGGCTCGTAACCGACGGCGCCGGCGGCTTTGCATCCGGAACCGTTTCGGACGTTCTGACGCGCCGATATCACGGGCTCCTCGTCGCGGCGACGCAGCCGCCGGTCGGACGCCGCGTGCTGCTCGCGAAGCTCGACGCGAGCATCGCCTACGCCGGCGTAACAATCGATCTCGGCGCAAACCGCTGGCGTGATGGAAGCATCGCGCCGTCGGGCTTTCGGTATTGCTCGCAATTTGCGCTCGAGGGCCGCATTCCGGTCTGGAGCTATGCGATCGGCGACGCGCTCCTCGAGAAACGCGTGTGGATGCCGAAGGCCGGCACAACGTGCATCGCTTACAATCTAGCGAACGCCGGCGCACCGTCGACGCTCACGCTCAAAGCCTACGTCAACGATCGTGACTATCACGCGCTCACGCACGCCTACGCTGTGCACGATGCCGTTTCAATCGACCGGCGCTCTGCTGCAATCAATCTTGGGACAACCGCCTGGCATTTGTCGGTCGATCGCGGAACGATCGTTGCCGCAAACGAGTGGTACTACGGCTTCGAACTTGCGCGCGAGCGCGAGCGTGGTCTGGACGACGTGGAAGATCACTATCATGCGTGCACGATCGTCGTCACGCTCGCGCCCGGTGAATCGGTTACGCTCGTCGCATCGACCGGCGCGATTGAAGCGATCGACGGGCGATCGCTACTCGACGCGTCGCGCAAGGCCGATGCCGCGCTGCTGGAACGCTGGCGCACCGTTACGCCCCACGCGGCATCCGCACCGGCGTGGGTCGAGCAACTCGTGCTGGCGGCGGATTCCTTCATCGTCGATCGCAACGTGAACGACGCGCCTGGAAAAACCATCATCGCCGGCTATCACTGGTTTGGCGATTGGGGGCGCGACACGATGATTGCCCTCCCGGGTCTCACGCTTTCGACCGGTCGCGCCGAAATCGCGCGTTCGATCCTCGCGACGTTCGCGCGTTACGTCGATCGCGGGATGCTGCCGAATCGCTTTCCCGACGGCGGCGACATACCGGAATACAACAGCGTCGATGCGGCCTTGTGGTTTGTTGAGGCAACCCGCGCGTACGTCACGGCGACCGGCGATCTTTCCCTCGCACGCGACATCTTTGACGCGCTCGATCAGATCGTCGAATGCTACGCGCGGGGCACGCGATACGGTATCGCGGTCGACGATCGCGACGGGCTGCTGCGGGCAGGCGAGCCGGGCGTGCAGCTGACATGGATGGATGCAAAAGTCGGCGACTGGGTCGTGACGCCGCGAATCGGCAAACCGGTCGAGATCAACGCCCTATGGTACAACGCGCTCTGCGCGATGGATAGCTTGGCGCAGTCGCTGCAGCGCGATTCTTCCCGGTATCGCGAGCTCGGGTCGCGCGCACGCGCTTCTTTCGCGCGTTTCTGGAATCCGGCATCGTCGTATCTGTTCGACGTGCTGGACGGCCCGGATGGTGACGATCCCTCGATTCGCCCCAACGCCCTCATTGCCGTCGCGCTTCCATTCCGGGCCCTCGATTCCGAAAAGGAACGGGCGATCGTGGCGTGCGCTGCGCGGTCGCTGGTAACGCCCGGCGGCGTACGCTCGCTCTCGCCTGACGATGCAAGCTATATCGGGCACTACGGCGGCGACCAGCGCGCGCGCGACGGCGCGTATCATCGCGGCACTGCTTGGCCCTGGCTCATCGGAGCGTTTCTGCGCGCATCGATCCATGCGCATGGATCGGCGGAGGGCGGCGCCCGCTATCTGCAACCATTCGCCGAGCAAGTGTATACGTACGGAATGGGAACCGTCGGTGAGATTGCCGACGGTGACGCGCCGTACGATCAGCGCGGATGCATCGCCCAGGCATGGAGCGTCGCGGAAATTCTGCGCGCGTGGCACGAACTCGACGGGAGCGCGGAATGAACGATTCAGAGAATCCGGAACGCGATCGCCTCAACGATAAGAAAGCACCGTGGTGGCGCTGGGGACCATACGTTAGCGATCGCCAGTGGGGCACGGTTCGTGAAGATTACAGCGCGACCGGTGAAGCGTGGGAGTACTTTCCGTTCGATATGGCGGCGAAGCGCGTGTACCGTTGGGGCGAGGACGGTATCTTCGGCATCTCCGATGCCAACCAGCATCTGTGCTTCGCCGTCTCGATGTGGAACGGGACCGACGATCGTATCAAGGAGCGTTTCTTCGGCGTCGGCGGTAACGAGGGCAATCACGGCGAGGACGTCAAAGAGTATTACTTCTATCTCGACAATCTTCCGTCGCACGCCTACATGCGTGCGCTCTACAAGTATCCGCAGTCGCCGTTCCCGTATCGCCGGCTGCTTGACGAAAACCGCCGTCGCACTCGGCTCGACCCCGAATATGAACTGATCGATACCGGCATCTTCGACGAGAACCGCTACTTCGACGTCGAGGTCGAATACGCAAAGGCCACGCCGAACGACATTCTCATTCGCATCACCGCGACGAACCGCTCGAGCGATCCGCACGACCTGCATCTGCTTCCGACGCTGTGGTATCGCAACGAATGGTGCTGGCGTGAAGGCGTGGAGCGTTCCTCGATCGTGGAGCGCGGCAAGACCGCGCAGTACGTGCATCTCGTCGCGCACCAAGCGAATCTCGGCGACTATCATTTCTACGCGCATAACCCCGTTGCGGTGCTCTTCACCGAGAACGAAACGAACTTCGAGGCGCTCTGGAACACCCCGAATCGAACCCCGTACGTCAAAGACGGTATCGAGCGCTTTCTCGTGCACGGCGACAAGTCGGCGGTAAACGACGAGGCGCACGGGACCAAGGCCAGCGCGCACTACCTGCTGTCACTCGGCGGCGGCGAACGGCGCACCATTCATCTGCGTCTCTCGCAAGACCCGCACGACGATCCGTTCGGCGACGCGTTCGACGCGCTGTTTTCCGCGCGCATCGGCGAGGCGGATCTCTTCTACGAAGAGATCAACCCGTTCCACTCGGACGTGGAAGCGCGCCGAATCCAGCGCCAAGCGTTTGCCGGGCTATTGTGGAGCAAGCAATTCTATCACTACCATGTTCCGCGTTGGCTGCACGGCGATCCGCTGCAACCGCCGCCTCCGCCGGAGCGCCTTGAAGGGCGAAACCACGACTGGACGCATTTCGACGCCGCCGAAGTGATGTCGATGCCCGACACGTGGGAATATCCGTGGTTTGCCGCATGGGATCTGGCATTTCATACCGTGGCCTTTGCGCTGATCGATCCGGAATTTGCCAAGAACCAATTGATCTTGCTGACGCGCGAATGGTTCATGCATCCCAACGGACAGCTTCCGGCGTACGAGTGGGCCTTCTCCGACGTCAACCCGCCCGTCCACGCGTGGGCGGCGCTTCGGGTGTATCAGATCGAACAGAAGGAACACGGCCGCGGCGACATTGCGTTCTTGGAGCGCATCTTTCAAAAGCTGCTCTTGAACTTTACGTGGTGGGTGAATCGCAAAGACGCGCAAGGCAACAACGTCTTTCAGGGCGGATTTTTGGGCCTGGACAACATCGGCGTCTTCGACCGCAGCCGGCCGTTGCCCACCGGCGGATTCTTGAATCAATCCGACGGCACCAGTTGGATGGGCGTGTACACGCTCAACATGCTCGCGATCGCGATCGAGCTCGCAATGCACAATCCGGTCTACGAAGACATCGCGACGAAGTTTTTCGAGCATTTCCTCTATATCGCCGAAGCGATGAATCATCTCGGCGGCACGGGCTTGTGGGACGACGACGACGGATTCTATTACGACATGCTGATGCTCGACGACGGCACGCGCATCCCGATGAAGATCCGGTCGATGGTCGGGCTGATCCCGCTGCTCGCCGTCGAGATTGTCGAACCCGAAGAACTCGACGCGCTTCCGAATTTTAAGCGGCGCCTCGAATGGTTTATCGCAAAGCGGCCGACACTCGCGCAGAACGTGGCGAGCATGACGGAAGCGGGCGTCGGCGAACGGCGGCTCCTTTCGATCGTGGACCGCGACCAGCTTGTCAAAATACTGCAGAAAATGCTCGATGAAGACGGGTTTTTGAGCCCATACGGGGTCCGCAGCATCTCGCGTTTTCACGAAGATCATCCCTTCGTCCTCAAACTCGACGGACACGAGTACCGGGTGGACTACGAGCCGGGCGAGTCGACGACCGGCGTCTTCGGCGGCAATTCCAACTGGCGCGGGCCGATCTGGTTTCCGCTGAACTTTTTGCTGATCGAAGCGCTCCAGCGCTTTCACTACTATTTTGGAAGCACGCTCAAAGTCGAGAGTCCCACCGGTAGCGGACAGAGCGCCGACCTTTGGCAAGTTGCTTCGGGACTGTCGACGCGCCTGATCAACCTCTTTATGCCGGGGCCCGACGGCAAGCGGCCGGTTTTCGGCGACGTCGATCGTTTCAATCATGACCCGCAGTGGCGCGACAACATTCCGTTCTATGAATATTTCCATGGCGATACGGGCAAGGGTCTGGGCGCGAGCCATCAAACGGGGTGGACGGCGCTCGTCGCCAAGTTGATCGAACAGCGCAGCGAATACGGGTAAACGCAACCGATATGGCTCGATATCCTCATCTTCCGCGACGCGTCGTGATCTTATCGTTCGAGGGGCCCGATCGCTACGCGATGGTCGGCGGGCTCGGCGTGCGCGCATCGGAACTTGCGACCGCGTTCGCGGAGCAACGCTTCGAGACCGATCTGATCTACGTCGGCGATCCGGCGCTGCCGCCCGTCGAAAGGCGCGGCAGCCATTTGACGTTGCGCCGCTGGTGTCAGTGGATATCGGCCCATCACCCGGGCGGCGTCTACGACGGCGAGTGGGGAAAGATCGACGACTACGGACGCAGCGTCGCCCCTTTCCTGATCGAACACATTGTGCGAGCGGCGACCGCAAAGGGCGAACGCGTTCTCGTGCTCGCCGAGGATTGGCAAGTCGTGCCGGCAGTACTCGCGCTGGATGCAGCACTGCGCAACGAAGGCTTGCGCGACGCGGTCACGATTGCGTGGAACGCCAACAACACGTACGGGTTTGAAACGATCGATTTTTCCGCACTCGCGTCCGCGTGTCATATCACGTGCGTCAGCCGATACATGAAATTCGAGCTCGCGCTCGCCGGCGCGGAATCGTTGGTGATTCCAAACGGCATCCCCGAGCGCATTTTCGATGAAGTGCAGTCGAGCGACGTCGCGTATCTTCGCCGTATTTTTTCCGGCCGGCACATGCTGCTCAAAGTCGGACGATACGATCCCGACAAGCGCTGGCTGCAGGCAATCGATGCGGTGGCCGATCTGCGGGATGCGGGCCGAAACGTGCAGTTGATCGTGCGCGGCGGCAAAGAAGGGTACGCGCAAACGGTGTTCGCGCGTGCGAGCGAGCGCGGACTGCGGATCGAGGACGTGACGTTCGAGACCGCCACGGTCGAATCGATCGCCCAGGTGTTGGCCGCACCGAGCGCCGACATCATCAACATCCGCAGTTTCTTGCCCGATGCGATGCTCTACACGCTGTACGGTGCTGTCGACGCGGTGCTCGCAAACAGCGGCAAAGAACCGTTCGGCCTTGTCGGACTCGAAGTGATGGCGGCAGGCGGCACCGCCGTCTGCGGTTCAACCGGCGAAGACTATGCGCGCGCGTTCGACAACGCCATCGTCTGCGACACGAGCGATCCGCTCGAACTCGCAACCTATCTCGACCGCCTCTTCCAAAGCGACGACATTCGCGATCGCATTCGCGAGCAAGGCCCGCAGACTGCACGCCAATTCACCTGGCCCAACGTCCTCGACGTCCTCGACGCCAAAGTCGCCTTCATGAACGAACGCTGACCCCACCCCCCCCTTGTCATCCCGAGCCTGTCGAGGGACGAGCCTGTCGAGGGACGAGCCTGTCGAGGGACGAGCCTGTCGAGGGACGTCCACCCTTTTGTCATCCCGAGCTTGTCGAGGGACGTCCACCCTTTTGTCATCCCGAGCTTGTCGAAGGACGTCCACCCTTTTGTCATCCCGAGCTTGTCGAGGGACGTCCTTCGACAAGCTCATCCTTCGACAAGCTCAGGATGACAGGGGGCGCGCTAGACGAGGAGGTTGCCGTTGACGCGCTTGCCGTTGACCATGACGAGCGCGGGTTTTGATTCGAGCAGCGCGATGTTCTTGGACGGATCGCCCTTGAACGCCACGATATCGGCGCGTTTTCCGGAGAAGAGCGATCCCCGATCGTTGACGCCGATGAGCGCGGCAGCGGTCGACGTCGTCGACTTCATCAGGTCGAGCGGATGCATGCCCATCTTCGCGAGCAACGCGAAGTCCTTATTGTTTTCGTGGTGCGGGAAAACGCCGGCGTCGGTCCCGTAGGTGATCGTCACGCTCGATGCGAGCGCGCGCTGCATGCCTTCGTTGCGAACTTTCGCGGCATACTCGGCCTTCTCGACCGAGCCCGGCGGAATGTGATTCGGATTGCCGGGAACCAGAATCGAATCGAGTGCCCAGATCGTCGGCACGAGATGCGTTCCCCGTTGCTCCATCTTCTTGAGCGTCGCGTCGCTGACGCCGGTGCAATGCTCGACGGAATGGACGCCGCCTTCGACGGCCATCGAAATGCCCTTGTCGCCGTGGCAATGCGCCGCGACTTTGCGTCCGAACTTCTCGGACTCATCGACGACCGCTTGGATCTCGTCGAGATTCAACTGCGGAACATCCCACGTGTCGCCATAACTCAACACGCCGCCCGTCGCAAGAATCTTCACGAGATCGACGTGACGCTTGACGTGCTCGCGCACTTTCTGACGGAAGCCGTACGGCCCGTACGCGACGCCGCTTTCGATCGTCGCGTCTTCCGTGATCCAATCGGGAATGTCGTTGGTATCGCCATGGCCGCCCGTGATCGAGAGCGCCGGCCCCGCCGCAAAGATCGACGGACCGAAGACGGTACCTTCGTTGATCGCATCGCGCACCGCAAGATCGACGCCCCAGCCGCCGCCGACGTCGCGTACGGTCGTAAATCCGTTGGCGAGCATCGCGTGCGCGTTCTTGAGTCCGTAGATCGCGAGTTCTTCGGGATTGTCGCTGGTGCGTCCGGGCATCGCGAGATAATGCGACGGAACGGCAAAGCCGGCAACGTGCGTGTGGCAATCGATCAGTCCCGGCATCAGCGTCGCGTCGCCGAGGTCGATCACGTGTGCCGAACTTCCGGCATCGCCCGCGTTGAACGACACGATCCGGCTGCCTTGAATGACGAGCACGCCCGGCGCATGCATCTTCTTTCCGTCGAAGAGCCGCGCGGCTTTGAGCACGGTGACGTTGTCCATGCTCGCAGCACGGGCACGCCATGGGAGAAGCGCCGCAACGCCGGCGGCGGCAGCGCCGGCGATGAACGAACGGCGGCTTAAGGCAATTTTTGCCTGGGCGTAGAGCCGTGGCGAAAACCCGCCGTGAGGACAGCGGCAATCGAGCGGCGATGAGTGAGAGTGCAGCATCCTAGTACTTTCACTACTAGGCGGTCAGACGCCCTTTTCCGCACCAAAATAGTGGATGTACTTAAAGAACAACGCCGGATAGGTGGTCAGCTGACTTGGATCACCGTACACGAGATAAAACTCGTCGTGGGGAAAACGGCGATAAACGCCGGCGGACAGGTTCCAGTCGTTGTAATACGACGGCGGCGTCGCGAATTCCAGAATCGGCGACGGGCCGATGATGCGCCGCGCGCCGACGCTTAACGACTCGGTCTTACTCGGCTGCCACACGATGCTGCCTCGTTCGAGCCACTGCTTGTTGCGCGTTCCATCGTCGAGACGCTGATCGCTATCGTCGCCTTCGATACTCAAAGTGACGTCGTTTCTCAGCCGCACGTTGAACGTTCGCGTCCAGTAGTCGAGCGTGCCTGGTCCGAAGCGGCCCGTATAGAACGACAGCCGGTCCTCCGTAGCCGTCCGATAGTTATAGATCACGTCGACGCCATTTTGAGACGTGGAGACGACGTTACCGTCGCCGAGTTGGACCCACGACGAGCCCGTCTGCCAACGGATGTGGATGAGCGGTTTCATTCCGAAGAGGTGCTGTACGTCTTCGCCGACGGCAAATTGGTGGTCCGCCTGCCCGATCGTTCCATCCGGCTTTTTGAATTCGTCGTTGTAGTCATAGGCCAAGATGCGCGGCACCATCGCCTTTGAATCGCGGTACCACGTCTTGAAGACCGAGAACGAATAGCCCGCCATGCCGTTATTCGGCACGTACCCGTCGACCGGGGCATACTGTCCCCCGATCCGCTGCCACGTCAGATACGCGCTTTCGGTCTTGTTATACGTCCCGATTCCATACTCGCTCCACATGCCGGCACCGGGATCGTTGACGAACGTTCCTCGTTCTTGCGACTGAATCGTCGCGGCGGTAAAGCCCTTTTGACTATCGTACGTCGCGCTTTCTTCGTTCGTGTCGTCGACGAAGGTGGGCTCGGAGACGCCGACGCGCTAGGCCGATAGAGCGAGTTTCTGATTCTGCGACGTGAAATTGACGACTTGCGCGTTGTCGTCGCGTCCGACACCGTCGGCATCGAAGGCCGCGAATCCGAACGGGCCCTGCTTGCCTTCAATAGCATTACCGTAGCGCGGCGTCGGAATGGACGTCGTATAGAGCGGGACGATGCCGGTACACGAAAAGCATGCAAACGTGTTGTAGTAATTTTGGAGTTGAGTGAAAAACGGGCGTACGTCGCTGAAGTATCGCGGGAATGCGGTGGGCGAGATCGTCGCCTGATCGATCTCGACGTTCGAGTAATCGGGGTGAATCGTCGATACGAACGTGGTCGTGGCTGTGATCGGCACCGATGCGTCGAGACCGATGCGCGAGGTTGGGCCGCCCACGGTTGGCGCGGCCGCCTCACCGAGCGCGTACATACCGATGCGCGGCCGGGGCCGCAGCGCACCGTTCGTCATCGGCAGGCCGGCGATCGTTCCCGCCGCGACGGCAGGGGGGTCGTTACCCGCGACCGTTTGCGCGTTATACGACCAGTCGTAATCGTCGAGCGTGGAACTGACGTAGCGACGGAAGTTCGCGCGCCACGTTCCGCTGCGTCCACCCTTCATGACGTCGAGCGGAATCTTCATGTAGACGGCGTAGCCGTCCGCGGTTGCCGAACCACGCGTCTGCCACGTCGGCGCAAACGACGTGTTCTCGCTTGAAAATGCCGAATGCGTTCCGATCGGATTGCTCATGAACGCGTAGACAAACCCATTCGGTCCGCCCGGATAGAGATACACGATGACGCTATCATCGTTGGCAAAGCCGGCGTCGTTTTGGCGTTGTTCGGCCGTGATTCGCGCCTTTTGGGGCACGATCCAGGCCACGTACAACGTGTCGCCGGAACGTTCGGCGTAAGCGACGGCCGGGTGCGCACTCACTTTGCGGGTTCGCGCGTCAAACGCTACCGGAATGCGAGCCGCTTTTTGCCAAGCTCCGGATGGAGCGCCCGAAAGCGGCGGCGGTTGAGGAACGTCGGGGATCGTCACGGCAGGGAGCATCGGCGATCGGTGTTCGCGGATCGCCGATGCGCTCACTGCATGGCTACGGCTTCGCGTGCGGTTTCATGATCTCGGCGAGCATGTCCGGCGTATTGGGCAGCCGTTCGAGGTGTGGGTACTTCAGCCCATCATGATAATTCAGCGAGACCGTTTCGAACCACGAACCGTGATTGAGGATGAGCGTGATCGGCTTCTGCGACGACTTCGCATCGGTGATCGCGTCTTTCCATACCGTCGCGGAGAATTTGCGGCCGTTGACCGCGACGACGTCCTCGGTCGGTGCGAGGCCCGCTTGCCACGCCGCTGAGTCCTTGCGCACGTCGATAACGGTGCCGCCGTTGGTGAGCATCACGCCGGACGCGTACCAATCGTTCACACCGCCGCGCATGCGTCCGCTCACGAACACATTCGGCTTGTCGGTAAAGACGAGCTTGTATCCGGCGCGGGCGATTTCGCCGGTCGGCGGCTGCGGCGCGATCGAGTAGACGTACTTCTGGAAGAAGCCGTGCCAGTCGTACGGCACGACTTGGTTGAGATAGCCTTCGAGGTCCTCGCGCGTGTAGGTCACGACCTTCGGCCCGGACGTACCGCCGGCGAACACCTTGGTGTAGTCGTCGAGCGATTTTTGGCCCTTGGTCTTCTCGCGAATGATCGTATCGGCGTCAAGCCACATCAGTTCGCCTTCGCCGTAAAAGTCGCCGCCGGTGCGACGAAGGCTTGAATACCAACCTCGCGCATCGGTGTAATAATACGGCGCGCCCGTCGTCGTATCGATGATCGGCGTCGTTTCGCGCCCCGGTTCGTAGGCGAAACGCGCATAGAGCGCCGCAAGGTACTCCGGATACTCTTTGGGATCGCGAATGCCGGTGCGGAACGAAAGTAGGTCGCCCATGTATTGATTCATGCCTTCGTACTGCCACAAGAGCTCCGTATGCTCCGGATGTGGATCGTTGTAATCCGGTTGCTGCAGGTCGAACGGACGACGATATTTGCCGTTCCACGAATGTGAGAACTCGTGCGGGATGAGATCGCCGCTCAGCTTTTGCGAAAGCGGATCGGTCATGAAGTCGTCGGGCGCGCGATCGTCGCTCGACTGGTGGTGTTCGATGCCTTCGAATCCGATGGCGTCGCTGAGCGTCAGTTCCGCGTGATACACGTTCCAGTGACGGCCGCCGTAGAGCGCCATCGCTTCGGGCGTCAGGCGTTTGTATGCGTCGATCACCTTTTGGTCGATCTTGAGGTCTTCCGGCTGATCGGCGAAGAGATCGAGGTACGTGCTGGCGCCGTCGCCTTCCCACGTCTTGATGTGTTTGACGTACCGCCCCATGTCGGTGGGCGAATCGACGAGCGTCTCGAGCGTGACCGTATCGAAGTCGACCCGGTTCCCGGTGTGCGCGGCGACGGGAAGCGCGGAGGCGTAATCCCAGCCGGGCGGCATGATGAGGCTCGCCTTGACCATGTACTGCGTGTTGTCGATGTTGCGTTGATACATCAGGTACCGGTTCCAATTCGTCACCATGATGTTGCGCGTCGCTTCCGTATCGGCCGCATTGATGAGCGCGGTGTACTGCACGTCGATATCACTGGTGTTCGCCGGCACGTCGACGTGAAAGGCCCACATGTCCACTTGATCGCGATGCCACGTCAAGGGATGCCCGTGCGCCGAGACGCGCAGTTCCGACATGACGTTGAGCGGTCCCGACGGGCTGTGTTCGCCGGGAATCCACTCCGGGAAATCGATCGTAAACGGTCCGGGCTTAGCCGGAATCGTCATGCGCGTCGTGGCAAGACCACGCGGCGCATTCGTCGCATCGAGAACGACCGTCATCGGGTGAGCTTGCGTCGCCAAACTCGGATCGAGCGCGAGCGCGGCTGCGAAGAGAAGATGAAGCATCTCGCGTTCCTCTACTTTGCGTGGGGCCGCACGATGTCGGCCAGCATATCGGTGGTTCCGGGAATGCGCACGAGATGCGGAACCTTCGTGCCTCCCGTGTAATGGAGCGTCAGCGTATCGTAGTTGTCGCCGTGCGCGACGAGCAGCGTGATCGGGCGCGTCGACGATGAGGTCTGCGCGATCGCACTGTTCCAGACGTCGGGCGTGAACTCGCGATTGTCGACCGCAACGATCTTCATGCCGGGCGCAAGTCCCGCGTTCCACGCCGCGGCGTTCTGACGAACGTCTTCGACCTTGCCCTTGTCGCTCAGATCAACGCCCGCGTCGTACCACGACGTGATCGATTTATCGACTTTATCTCTCGCTTCGATGTATTTGTTCGGTTTGGCGGTGAAGACCAAACGATAGCCCGCGCGCGCAAGCTCGTCGGTCGGCGGAAGCGGGGAGATCGAATAGACGTAGCGCTGGAAGAACCCGTGCCAGTCGTAGGGTACGACTTCGTTGAGATAATGCTCGAGATCGGCACGCGTGTAGGTTACGACCTTCGGACCGGAAACGCCGCCGGCGAAGATGTGACAATAGTTGTCGAGCGATTTCTTTCCGTGGGTGCGCGCGCGAATGATCGTATCGGCGTCGAGCCACATCAGCTCGCCTTCGGTGTAGAAGTCGCCCGCACCGCGGCGGATCGAATGATACGGACCGCCGTTGGCATAGTAGTACGGCGCGCCGGTCGTCAAATCGATGATCGGCGTCGTCGTGCGGCCCGACTCGTAGGCCATTTCGGCGTAGATGGACGCCAAGTACTCGCGATAGTCGGCGCTTCCCTTACCTTTGATTCCGGAGCGGAAAGCGATCAAATCGCCCATGTACTGGTTCATGCCTTCGTACTGCCAGAGCAGTTCGGTATGTTCGGGGAACGGCTCGTTATAGTTGGGCTGCTGAAGGTCGAACGGCCGGCGATACTTGCCGTTCCATGAGTGCGAGAACTCGTGCGTGAGCAGATCGCCGCCGGCGAGTTGTTCGTTCGGGTCGGTCAAGAAATCGTCGCCGGCGCGATCGTCGCTCGACTGGTGATGCTCGATGCCTTGGCCCGGAACCAGATCGCTCAGCGTCAATTCCGAATGATAGACGTTCCAATGGCGGCCGCCGTAGAGCGCCATCGCTTCGGGCGTCATCCGTTTGTATGCGGCAAGTTCCGCAGGCGACATCTTGAGATCTTCGGGATGGTCGGCAAACAGATCGAGATACGTCGAGGCTTTGCCGTTGCTCCACGTCTTGATGTGACGGTAGAAGCGCCCGGAATCGGTCGGCGAATCGACGAGCGTTTCGAGCGAAACGGTCCGGAAGTCGATGCGTTGACCGCGACGCGATGCGACCGGAAGCGCGCTCGCGTAATCCCATCCGCTCGGTAGAATAAGGCTCGCTTGCACGAAATACTTCGTGTTGTCGATGTTGCGCTGATAGAACAGGTAGCGGTTCCAATTCCCGACCATCATGTTGCGCGTCGAAAGTTGACCGTCGACGAAATTATTGTTGGTGTTGACAAGAACGGTGAAGTCGACGTCGAGCGTTTGCACGCCCGGCGGCACGTCGACGTGAAACGCGTACATGTCGACCTGATCGCGATGCCACGGTATCGCCGCACCGTTCGCCTTCACGACGAGTTCGGAGATGTCGTGCAACGGGCCGGTGGGGCCGTGTTCGCCCGGAATCCATTCCGGGTAGACGATCGTGAACGGTCCCGGCTTGACGGGAATCGTCATGTGCGAGTAGGCAAGTCCGCGGGCCGCCGGACGTTCGTCGAGCACGATCGTCATCGGACGCGACGCAGTCGCGAGCGACGGATCGAGCGGGGCGGCAGCGAGAGTGCCAAAAAACGCGCACGCTACCAGCAGCGTGCGCAAACCAAAGCGAGCCATCAATGCCCTCCAGCAGAGTTACCTCGTGGAGTAGACCCGATGAATACGATTTTCCTGTTGCGAGTGGTAGTGGCAGTACTAGGCGACGTCGCGAACGTCGCCGCGCGAAAGCGCATAGCCGACGAGGCGATCGATCAACGCTTCGTATGAGATGCCGATCGCGCCGCACGCGTCGGGGAACAGGCTCGTCGGCGTCAGGCCCGGCAGCGTGTTGATTTCGAGAATTTGCGGACGGCCTTCTTTGCTCACGATGAAGTCGGTTCGCGAGCAATCGCGCAGGCCGAGAAGGCGATGCGTCGAGAGCGCGAGCATCTGCAAACGCGCGGCGAGATCTTCGTCAATCTTGGCCGGAACGATGTGCGTGCTGCCGCCCGCCGCGTACTTGGCTTCGTAGGTGTAGAACGCGTCGGCGTTCGGAACGATCTCGATGACCGGCAGCGCTTCTTCTCCGAGAATCGCAACCGTAAATTCGCGTCCTTCGACGTATTCTTCGGCCATGATCTGCGTGTACGACTTGGCCGCGCCGAGCATCGCGCTCGTCCACTGCTCGTGCGTTTTGACGATGTTCACGCCGAGCGCGCTTCCTTCGAATCGCGGTTTGATCACGAGCGGAAGATCGAGCGATCCCGGAAGCAAGGGCAGCGTTCCGCCGGACAGATCGAAGAGATCCCAAGCCGCCGTCGGCAAACCTTCGGCCGCGAGCAGCTTCTTGGTCATGTGTTTGTCCATCGCGAGCGCCGAGGCTTCAACGCCGCTGCCTTGATAGGGAACGCCGAGAAAATCGAGCACGGCCTGGATGTGGCCGTCTTCTCCGCCCGGACCGTGCAGCGCGATGAACACGACGTCGGGCGCGATCTCGCGAATTGCGTCGATGAAGCGGCGGTCGTAGTCGAGCGACTGCGCGTCATACCCGAGCGTTGCAAGCGCGCGCATCACGCCGGATCCCGTCGTAATCGAGATCTCGCGTTCTCCGCTGTTTCCGCCCATGACGACGGCGACCTTAGCTTTTCTCTTTGTCATCACGCTTACGTCTCATCGATAAACACGCCGATTAAGTGCACTTCCAACTGCAGGTCGATATCGAACTGCTCGGAGACCGCTCGCCGGACGCGTGCCAAGAGCGTTGCCACGTCGCGTGCGGTTGCACCTCCGACGTTGTTGATGAAGTTGGCGTGCAGTGGCGACACTTCCGCGCCGCCGACCCGCCATCCCTTACAGCCCGCCGCCTCAATCAGGCGCGCCGCCTTATCGCCCGGCGGATTGCGGAAGCACGAACCCGCGTTCGGCAGCGCGATCGGCTGCGTGCTCTTGCGCCGCACCAAGCGCGCCTGCATCTCCTCGCGGACCGCTTTGGGGTCGCCGCGCTCGAACGCGAGCGTCACGCGGGAGACGACCGCGTCGCGCGCGAGCGTCGTATGGCGGTAGAAGTATTGGACGGTCACCGCATGCGCTTGCGGCTTGGCCGGCGACTGCACCCAGACGGCACGCACGAAGTCGCCCATCTCGCGATCGGTGCCGGCGTTCATCCGAAGCGATCCGCCGACCGTTCCGGGAATCCCCGCGAGCGACCCGATGCCGACCGCGCCGAGCGACGCCGCCTTCGCAGTGACGGCCGCCATCCCAGCGGAGGCGCCCGCTTCGACGATCACCTCGTCGCCTTGCGTCTGCGCGTCGATCTGTGCGAACGCACCGCCGAGCCGTACGACGATTCCGCGCAATCCGCCGTCGCCGACGAGCACGTTACTTCCGCTTCCGATCACAAACCACGGCAATTTTCGCTTAAAGCACAGGCGCATCGCCGCGGCCAGCTCTTCTTCGCGTTCCACCATGGCGAAGGCATCGGCGGGCCCGCCGATCTTCCACGACGTGTACGGCCCGAGCGGTTCGTC
>DASSZO010000027.1:0-10644 GCA_035702815.1 Candidatus Aquilonibacter sp.
GAATTCGGGCACAACGGACAATCGATCGTGACGAAGTCCTCGGACTGGCCGCTCTCGCTCGTCTACGACTTCGTCGTCAACTCGGACGGAAGCGCGACGCAAACCGCGACCGTTTCGCAGGCCAAGAACGCGCTGATCGACGCGCATGAAGCGGGCGCCGGAGCACCCTTCCATGCCGAGTCGTCAAACGCGGTTTCGGCAACGGATACGCTCACGTTCTTCGCAAGCGGCGGCTATGCGCCGTCGAACGGAAAGACGACGCAGACCTACCGCGTCATGAACAGCCGCGGCTACTGCTGGAATAAAACGGTTAGTGCAACCACGTCGACGCTCACGCAGAATTCCGGAGGGCTCTGCGGCCGCGAAGACGACGGCTCATAGCGCAAAAAGCGAAGCCCCTCGCGAGTGCGAGGGGCTTCTTCGTCTCGAAGCGATTTCTCGGCTAATGCGCCGCGCTCATCGCCGCCTTCAACTTCGCCTCGGCGGCCGACGCATCGGCGCTGAGCTTGTCGAAGACCTGATACTCCGCGGCCGTCGGCCGAACGTACGCGCCGTCGATTTCCGCATTGAGATACGCGACGAAATCCCGCAGGCGTGCTTCGTAAAGCAGCGCGCCTTCGTCCGCTTGCGGATGAACCAAATCGACGACCCCGCCGATTGCCGTATCGAGACGTTTGGCGGCGGCGCTCCCAGCGGGCAGATGTGAACGCATCGCCACGGCTTCGTTAACCGTGCGATCGAGCGCGTCCTGAACCGCGTGAATCTTCAGACCCAAGTCTCGGCGCGCGGCTAGATCCGCAGCCGTTGCCGTGCTTCGCGGGTCCAGCGTCAACGTGAACGGTTGCGATACGGTCGCGCCGCCGTAGGACAGCGTCACCGTGTACGTCCCCGGTACGATCTGCGGCCCGAGCAGTGAATCATCGAGGCCGCCGCCGGAACCCGACGGCTCAAAGCCCTTGATCTCCTGTGCGGGCGGATAGCGCAGGTCCCACTGGAACACGTTCATGCCGGGCTTGATGCCCGTCATCCGCACGTACGCCGCCGCTTCATCTTCGGTCGGATGATACCGCTCGCTGGGCGCTTCGGGCTTTGACGGATGCGGTGCATAGTGCAAGGTGAACGTGCGCACCACGTTGCCGCTGCTATCCTTAAACGTCAGCGACGCCGGCACGTTGCCGTGATACGACTGCGGCACATAGAACGCGACGGTCGCACCGAACGGAGCGTTCTCGCCGTTGCCCGACGCATTGGGATCGCCGCCGTAGAACGACTTGCCGTACGCGTGCGTGAGCCACGTGTTTTGAGGAGCGTACAACATTGCGCCGTCAGCGGCAGCCGGCGCCGGCTTCGTGAGTTGCTCGAGCAGCGCGAGGTTGTCGAGGATCCACATCGAGCGGCCGTGCGTCGCAATAACGACCTTGCCTTCCCGGTTGTTGATCGCGACGTCACGTACCTGAACGTTCGGCAGATTCAGCGTCAGCGGCTGCCAATGCGACGCGGCGTCAAAGCTGACGAAGATCGTGTTCTTTGTCGTCAGGAACATCAGGTTCGGCGCGTCCGGGTCTTGTCGAATCGTATAGAGATACTGATCCGACGGGATGCCGTTCCCGATTGCCGTCCACGTCTTTCCGAAGTCGGTCGTCTTGTAGACGTACGGATGGAAGTCGTCGTACTGATAGCGCGATGCGGTGAGATACGCCGTCCCCTTATCGGTGTGTGACGGTTCGATCGACGTAATTTCCGCCCGCTGCGGCAAGGATGCCGGCGTGATCGCGCTCCACGACGCGCCGTGATCCGTCGTCAGATGCATTAGGCCGTCGGCCGAACCGGCCCACATCTCATCGCCGTCGAGCGGTGAAACGGCCAGCGCGGAGATGTATGGATACACTTCGGCGCTCGACGCATCGACGTCGATCGGGCCGCCGCTGGCGACCTCGGTTTTGGGATCGTTACGCGTCAGGTCGGGACTGATCTTCTTCCACGTCTGCCCGTAGTCGGTGCTGCTCAGCACATATTGGGCGCCGACGAGCAGCTCTCTTTTGTTGACGGGTGAGAAGAGAATCGGGTGCGTCCACGCAAGGCGCTGCTCGAGTTCGGCTGAGCTCGCACCTTCGCGATAGAGCGGATACGGGCTCACGCTGTTGAATTCGTCCATCGCGTTGTTGTGCCGCATCATGATGCTGAAGTAGCCGCTACCGTAGTCGATGTTCGTATCTCCCGGCTGCGGCGCGATCATCGTGCTTTCGCCATACGCCGTGCGGCGCCAATCGGTCGTCAGCACCATGCCGTTTGCCGAAGCACTCGGACCTTCAAACGATCCTTCGTCTTGCTGCGCGCCGTAGATGTTGAACGGAAACGCTTCGTCGAGGGCGACGTGATAGAACTGCGCGGTGAGTTGATTGTGCTCGCTGCTCCACGTTTTTCCGCCGTCGGTCGAGACCGTCGCGCCGCCGTCGTTCCCTTCCAGAATGATCTTTGGGTTCTTCGGATCGATCCACACGATGTGGTTGTCGCCGTGCGGCGGACGCAAGAGCCCAAAGCGTTTTCCGCCGTCGTGCGAAACGAAAAAGCGCGCGTTAGGCACATAGATCGTGTTCGGGTCGGTTGGATCGGCATAGATCGACATGTAGTAGAACGCGCGCTGGCGCATCTCCATGCTGTCGTTGACGCGCGTCCAATGCGCGCCGGCGTCGTTCGAGCGGAAGACGCCGCCGTTCTTCGCCTGCACGATCGCATAGACGATCTTCGGATCGCTCTGCGCGACGCTGACGCCCATGCGGCCCAGCACGCCGGTCGCAAATCCCGGATTGGCCGAGATCTTCTTCCAATGCGCGCCGCCGTCGGTCGTCTTGTACAGACCGCTTCCCGGGCCGCCGGAGCTCAGGCCGTAGGGCCGGCGATACGCCTGCCACATTGAGGCATACAGCGTATTGGGATGGGTGTTATCCATGACCAAGTCGATGGCGCCCGTTTTGTCGTCGATATAGAGTACTTTGCGCCAATGCGCGCCGCCATCGGTGGATTTAAAAATGCCCCGATCCGGATTGTCGGCGTAGACATGCCCCATCGATGCCGCATACACGACGTTGGCATTGTGCGGATCGACGACGATCTTTCCGATCGTGTGCGTATCCTTGAGCCCGCTATAATGCCAGGTCTTTCCGGCGTCGGTCGTCTTATAGATTCCGTCGCCGGTGATGAACGTGTTGCGGATATCGCTCTCGCCGGTACCGGCGTAGATGACGCTGGGATTCGACGGCGCCACGGCGACCGCACCGATGCTATTCGAGCCGCCTAGTTGTCCATCGGTAATATTCGACCACGTGAGGCCGTAGTTGGTCGAGCGCCAGACGCCGCCGTCAACGCCGCCGAAGTAGAACGTAAATGGTCTTCCGGGAACGGCATCGACGGCGACCGCGCGTCCGCCGATCCCGGGACCGACGTTGCGCCAATGCAGCGCGCGCAAGACGGTCGCGGCAGAAGGCTCGCCGGTTTGCGCGGCGGCCGGAATAGCAGCAATCGCGACCAATGCAGCGACTGCAGCAAAGCTCCTATATCTCCACATGCGAGGCAGTTTGACGCACGCCAGGTAGTGCCTCCACTACCAGGTATGGCACTAAAAAAGGTGACTTACATCAGAACTTGTTTGCGCTTCGCTCACGCATAAAGCCGCGCCGGTCACCAGCACCGTGATCGCGAATTCCGACCACGCGAGGTGCGCGTACGGCGCCTGAATGAGAATCGGCAACCAGACGAACAGTCCGAAGACGGCCGTCATGCACGCGGTCAGGCGTAGCGCGAGCGTCGCGCGTAGATTCGTCAAGATCGCGATGGCGGCGAGCGCGAAGGCTACCGTCGTCAAGATCGCCCAAAACATTTGCCCCGGCGGGAGCCACTTGGGTACGAGCCGCGCGGTGCCGCCGAGATGGATCGCTTGTGTGACCGTGAACGAGACGACGCTCAGACCGAACCCGATGCGCGCGAAACGCACGTTGCGTAAAGCCAGCGCACCGCACAGCATCGAAAGTTGCTCGAAGAATGCGTCGTAATCCATTACGTTGGCCACGGCGGCAACCGCCGCTACGAGTGCTCCGCATGCAAAAGCGACGGCAAGACCAATCGCGCCGAAGCGCCGGACCGGCGTTACGAGCAGCGCGATGCCGGCCACCACTGATAGCAGCATCAAGGCGTTCCCGGCGATCGCCGTCGTCGGCGTCTCCAACAGCCGGTGGAGCGATTGCCAGGTGTCAGCGTCGTGCCACAGCAACGCGATGACGCCATAAAGGATCGCGGCGGCGCCAAAAACCGCGATGCCAAGCGCTTTGAGCGTCAATCGATCGACCTCCGATTGCCCGGTAATTCCATCGGAATCCGCAATTTCACGGTCGTCCCGCTTCCGGGCCTTGAGTCGATGAGCGTCTGGCCTGCCAGCAGCGTGACGCGCTCGCGGATGCTCGTTAGGCCGTATCGACCGGCACGCCGCGCCGCCTCGACGGCCTCTGCGACGTCGAACCCGGTCCCGTTATCTTGTATCGCCACGTTGACGTGCTTGCCGTCGCGCTCGACGATCACGCTCGCTGAAGATGCGCCGCTGTGGCGCACCACGTTCGTAAGCGCCTCTTGCACGACCCGATAGATCGTGTTCTCAAGGTGCGAGGGTAATCGGTCACGTCCGGTCTGCATGCAGACCGAAATGTCGACGCCCGAGTGAATGCCGTAATCGGTCGCGGCTGCCGAAAGCGCGGCTTCCAAACCAAAATCGTCGAGCGACCGCGGGCGCAGCCGGCCCGCCACCGCATGGAGTTCTTGCGCCAGCGACTTCACGATCTTGCGCAACGCGTGCGCTTGCTCGCGGACCTGGTCACCCGCGTGCTCGATCTTTGTGAGCGCGTGCAGCCCAAGATCGAGCGCGGTAAGCTGCTGCGACGCCTCGTCGTGCAACTCACGCGCCAAACGGCTCCGTTCGGCTTCCTCGACTTGCAGCAGCTCGTTACTGAGCGCGTCGCGTTCGGCCGTCCGCTTTTCCACGAGTTGCTCGATATAGTCGAGCGCCATGCGCTGATCGTGGATGTCGGTCGCGGTGCCGATCCACCGCACGATCTCTCCGTTCTGCGTTTCGACCGGAACATGCCGAACGAGAAACCAGCGATAGACGCCGTCCGCACGCCGGACGCGATACTCGAATTCGAGCGGAACTCCCGTGGCGAACGCCCGTGCGAAAGCGCGCTCTGCGGCGGCACGGTCATCCGGATGAACGGCGTCACGCCATCCGCCCGATTGCGTGGCTTGCAACGTTTGACCGGTATACTCAAGCCAGCGCGAGTTGAACGAGACGACGTTTCCATTCGCGTTGGTTTCCCACAGCAACGCCGGCGCCAGATCGAGGACCGTGCGCAGCCGAGACTCACTGCTTCGGAGAGCGAGCACGCCACCCGTCGTCTCAATCGCCGACGCATAGATGCCGCACACCGCCCCGTCATCGTTGCGAATCGGAGACCACACGCCGGTGAACCATGCGGTGACAAACGAACCGGACGCGGTCAGCATTGCGACCTCTTCGTCGATAAACAGGTACGGTTGTCCCGCAAAGCATCGGGCCAGCACCGGTTCCAGGCGGTCCCACGCATGGGCAAACGCTTCGCGCGCCGGGCGCGCGAGCGCCGCCGGATGGCGCCCGTGCAACAGCGGAATGTGCGCTTCATTGTAGATGTTGATACACTCGGCACCGGCGAAGACGCGCGCCGGTTGAGGCATCGCAAGTGCCATTTGAACGGCAGCGGTGAGCGGACGCGGCCATGTCTCGACCGGGCCGAGCGACGTCGACGCCCAGTCGATCTTCCGATAGAGGGCCCGCAGCTCGCCTGGACCGGCGAAGACCTCGTCAGCGTTCATCTATAGCCACGTAGTTCTGCGCGGGAAGCGCACATGCCGCTCGCAAAGTTGGGCGCATGAGCACAGTGCGCGGCATAGACGCCACCTACTACACGACCGCCGATCTCGAACGTGGAATCCGCTTTTACTCGGAACTTCTCGGGATGGAGCCGACGGTTACGATGCCCGGCTTCGTCGCCGAATGGACGTTTGCCGATAACACGACCTTCGGGCTACATCATGCAGCGGGCTACGACGGCGGCCAGCGCGGCAGCGTCATGTTTTCGGTTGCAGATGTCGAAGCCGTGATGCGCGAGGCAATCGCTCGCGGCGTTCGTTTCGACGATGAAGACATCACCGATACGCCCGTATGCCGGATGGCGTTCGGACGCGACCCCGACGACAATCAGTTCATCTTGCACCAGCACAAGGGCTAGCTGGGGCAGAGCGTATCGAGCGCCTCCAGCGCGGTCGGATCGAAGTCGGTACCCTCGGCGCGCGAGTAGGTCGCAACGTACTCGTAGCCGTTGGCAAGCAACGCCGCTTGCACGAGGTCGAGTTTGCGCCCCGCGTAGCTTCCTAGCGATTCGATCCACCAGCCGTTGACCGTGCCGTTGCAGAGCGATTCGGCGTGCGACGCGAGCACGCGCGAATCGTGACTCTGTAAATACGATGCAGATTGCTGCGCCCAGGCATCGATCGTGATGGCCGGATCCACGATCAGGTGCCGCAAGACGTTGATCTGCGGTTGGAATCCGTCGACCGTCGGTCCCTGAGCGATGTCGAGCATTTCAACGGTGCTGCCCGGCGGATTGTCGACCGCGACGTGCGTCCATGACGCCGGCATCGCGAGCACGATCGCCAGGATCGGCGCGATCACCCGGCGTCCCCGTAGAAACAGCGAGCGCACATCGGACGGTACTCAACGTCGCCTTCAATTGCAACTTGCTCGCCGCTGCGAATCCGGCGCCCGGCGCTATCGAACCGCGGATTCATCGTCGCCTTGCGGCCGCACGAGCAGATGTTCTTGAGTTCTTCGACGCTGTCGGCCAGCGTCAACAGATAGATCGATCCCGGAAACGGCTCGCCGAGAAAATCGCTGCGGATGCCGTAGCAGATTACGGGAATATCGAGCAGATGCGCGCCGCGGTGGAGCTGCCGTACTTGCTGCGGCGTCAAAAACTGCGCTTCGTCGATCAGCACGCACGAGACCGCGTCCATTCGCGACATTTCGCCGAAGAAGTCGAGCGAGGAATCGAACGTCGTCGCTTCACGCTGGGGACCGATCCGCGATGAGATCAATCCGACGCCGAAGCGATGATCGATCGCCGCGGTGTAGAGCGACACGCGGCGACCGTTCTCTTCGTAGTTATGGGCGACCTGAATGAGCGCCGTCGATTTTCCGGCATTCATCGCAGAGTACCGGAAGTAGAGCTTGGCCATCGCCTAGCTTAACAGACCCGCCTCTTTGCCGACCGCTTCGAATGCCGCGAGCGCGCGGTCCATTTCGTCTTTGGTGAGCGCGGCCGAAAGCTGCGTGCGAATGCGTGCCGTGCCCTCCGGAACGACCGGGAACCCGAAGCCGGTCACGAAGACGCCGTGCTTGAGCAGCTTGTCGCTCATCGAGATGGCAAACGCCGTCTCGCCCACAATGATCGGCACGATCGCACTCGGACCGTCGAGCGGTTTGAACCCGAGACGCTTGAGACCGTCGCGGAAGTATGCGACGTTCGAGCGGAGCGTATCGACCAGCTCAGGATGCGCATCGAGATACTCGATTGCGGCGAGCGAGCTGCATGCGACCGTCGCGGGCAACGCGTTCGAGAAGAGCTGCGGACGCGAGCGCTGGATGAGCATCTCGATGAGCGCGCGCGATCCGGCGACAAAGCCACCCGCGGCACCGCCGAGTGCCTTTCCGAGCGTCCCGGTGATGATGTCGACCTGCCCGGTCAGACCGAAATGCTCGATCGTTCCGCGCCCGGTCTTGCCCATGACGCCGGTTCCGTGCGAGTCGTCGACGACGCTGACCGCATTGTATTTTTTACAGAGCGCGACGATCTCGGGAAGCTTCGCGATCGAGCCTTCCATCGAGAACACGCCGTCGGTCACGACGAGAACCGGCGACAACTTGTCGGCTTGCGCCTGCGCGAGCTTCGCCTCGAGGTCGGCCATGTCGGCGTGCTTGTAGACCGAACGCTTCGCCTTGCTCGCAAGCCGCACGCCGTCGATGATCGACGCGTGATTCAACTCGTCGGAGATGATCGCCGAGCCCTCACCGCAGATCGTTGCGAAGAGTCCCGTATTGGCATTCCAGCACGCAACGTACGTCAGCGAGGCCTCCGTACCCAAAAACTGCGCGATGCGGTCTTCGAGCGTCCGGTGAATATCGAACGTGCCGCAGATGAAACGCACCGACGCCGTTCCGGCGCCGTATTTTCGAAGCCCCTCGATGCCCGCGTCGATGACGTCTTTGTTATCCGAGAGCCCAAGATAGTTGTTGCTCGAAAGAACGATGACGTCTCCGGCTTCTTCCATATGCACTTCCGGCGCCATCGGGGTGGTGAGGTGGCGAAGGTGCTTGTAGGTGCCGGCCTTTTTAAGGCCGTCGAGTTCCGACTGTAGCTGCGCTTCGAACGACGCGTTCACTTGGCGAGATCTCCCTTGAGGTCGAGAACGATTTTGGCCGCTTCGCCGTTGCGCATGAGTTCGAACGCACGGTCGAATTGCGTGAACGGCAGCACGTGGGTGATGATCGGACGAAGATCGACGCGTCCGCTCTTAACCAGCGCTTGGGTCTGATACCAGGTCTCGAACATCTTGCGTCCGTTGATGCCCAGCACGGTCAGCCCCTTGAAGATAATGCGTTCGGCAAGGTTGATGTTGATGCTGTCGCTCGGGATTCCAAGCAATGCGGCCGTGCCGCCGTTGCGCACCATCTGCAAGCCTTGATCGATCGCCGATCCGCTGCCCGACATCTCGAGCAGCACTTCCACGCCGTCGCCGTTCGTACGGCGCTTGATCTCGTCGACGAGTCCGGGCGTGCGCGCATCGAAGGTCTCGTCGGCACCCAGTCGTTTGGCAAGTTCGAGTTTGGCGGGGTTGACGTCGATCGCATAGACGCTTGCGGCACCCGCCGCGCGTGCGACCGGAATCGCCATCAATCCGATCGAGCCGACGCCCGTAATCACTACGCTCTTTGTGCTCACGCCGGCGGCCATCACCGTATGCACGGCGTTACCGAGCGGATCGAACACCGCGGCAAACTCATCGGGAATCGCGGGATCGAGCTTCCAGACGTTATATTCCGGCATCGCGATGTACTCGGCGAACGCGCCGTCGCGATCGACGCCGATGATCTCGACGTTCTCGCAGATATGCGCCTGACCGGTCCGGCACAGGACACAGGTGAGGTCGGCAATGTGGCCTTCGGCAGAGACGCGGTCGCCCGGTTTGACCGAACGGACGGCGGCGCCGACGGCCTCCACCTTGCCCATGAACTCGTGGCCGATGACGAGCGGCGGCTTGACCCGATGCTGCGCCCACTTGTCCCAGCTATAGATGTGTGCGTCGGTGCCGCAGACGCCCGCTTTCTCGACCCGGATGAGGACGTCGGTAGGTCCGATCTCGGGGATCGGAACGTCGTGAAGAACGAAGCCCGGCTCGGCGGCGAGCTTGGAGAGCGCTTTCATCGTGGATGCCATGTCGGGGAGCAGATATTGCACGAAAAAAAGCCCGCGCCTTGTTAGACGCGGGCTTTTTCCTGGCTTTTGGCGACGGTTCGACTAAAAGTCGTACTCCGCCATGAAGCGATTGTATTTGAACAGCGCCGTTTGCGGGCCGCCCGTCCAAAGCGGTCCACTGTTGCGCTCGCCGTAGCGATAGCGGAACGTGAAGCCGTGGTAAGGACCGGACTTCGGAAGCGGCGAGAAGTAGTACATCGCGTCGAAGTTGGTCTCTTGCGTCAGGTTGAAGAAGCCGCCGTTGCCGTAGTTGTACCACGCGTGGTTTACATACGAAACGAGACGCTTGTCATCCGACGTGAAGGTCGCTTGGAGCTTGAACGAATCGCCGGCGCTCTGACGATCGACCATGCCCTGCGTGAGGGTCGTCGTGAAGAGCGGATCGGTCGCGTACGAATCCGTATACGGCGAAGCCCAGCCACCGTAGTAGAGGGTCGTCGTGCCGTCGGCGTTCGGCGTACACTGCGCCGTGCCGCCCGTCGGCAGGAAGTACGGAAGGTTGATCGTGTTGGCTTTGGTGCCCGCCGCCAAACCGATTTGGTGCGACGTCGCGCTACAGGTCAGGCCCAGCGCCGCGAGGCTCGTGTTGCCGGCCGCGGGAAGCGTGTCCGACTTCCACGGCATCGTGTCGTAGCTGCCGACGATCTGCACGCTCGGAAGAACGTTGAAGCCGGCTTGCAGACCGAACACCGTCGAAGCGATCTTACCGACCAAATTCGAGCCGGTGTTGCCTTCGCTGCCGAATTGCAGCGCCGCGAACGGCTTGAGTTTACCCTTGAGCGGCATCTTGGCATCAAGCCAGAACGCCGACGCGATGTTGCTGAACGAGTAGAACGAGGCGTTCGCGGTCAGCGGCATCGTCTTCGAACCGGCGTACGCAACGCGAGCGAGAAACACGCCGTTGTTGTCGATGCCGGCGCGAGCCGGGTTGTAGTAGTAGTTGGGCAGACCCGGCGCGCCCGGGTACGGGAACGCGGGATTGTCGGTGAGCAGCGTTTGCTTGTCGAACGCCGAGCACGAACGGCACTCCCAC
>DASSZO010000074.1:0-17942 GCA_035702815.1 Candidatus Aquilonibacter sp.
CGAGCTCGAACGCCGCGATGGGATTCCCGGGAACGCGCAGCACGGCGGGCGTCGTTTCCGTCGCGAAAACAACCCAGCTGCAACCGTCAAACGCGGTGACGCTCGAAATGTGGATCCGCTTTACCACGCTGCCTTCGTTATACACGTTCGTCGCCGGCTACGGCAGCGACAACACGGCGGCGCCGTATGGGCTCTATTTTCGTACTGGAGGCCAAATTACCGCGCAGTTCGCGCTCAGCGGCGGCCTCGTGGAAGTGCCGTCGACCGTGAAGCTGTCGCCGAACACGACGTATTACATCGCCGCCGCCTTCAACGGGACGACGGCGACTATCTATGTCAACGGCGCGTCTGCCGGCAGCGCGACCGGTTCCGGAACGTTCGTCAATTACTACGGAACCTATGGCTTTTCGATCGGTGACGATGCGTCGTTCGGCGATCCGGCGTTTAGCGGAACCATCGACGAAGTTGCGGTGTACGCCGGTAAAGCGCTCGATGCAACGCGGATTCAAGCGCATTATCAGTCGGGGATCACCGGCAGCGGTTCGACATCGACGCCGCTTCCCACGCCTTCGGCCGGAGCCGACTGGCAAACGATGGGTTACGACAATCAACGCACGGGATACAATCCGAGCGAAAAGAGCCTTGGCGCCGGCAATGCCGGGGGTCTTCACGCGTACTGGGCCGCGCCGTTCAACGCACATGGGCAGATCGGCGAACCGGCGTATGCGAGCGGTGTCACGGTCAACGGAAGTGCCGTAAATCTCTTAATCGTCAACAGCGCTTCGGGAAGAGTATACGCGCTCAATGCGGACACCGGTGCGCAAGTGTGGGCATCGCAGGCGACGGGCACCGTCACGAACAGTTGCGGCGGCCAGAGTTTCACATTTGGTCCGTACGGCGCGCCGGCGCTCGACCGCGCGCGTAACCGGGTGTACGCTCCCGATGGAAGCGCAAACGTGCATGCCTTCGATCTCTCGACGGGCGCGGAGCTATCCGGGTGGCCCGTATCGATCGCAACATCGCCGAACTACAACTTCATCGAGTCGGCGGTAACGTACAATCCGGCGAACGGGTATCTCTACGCAGAGACGTCGTCGACGTGCGATATCTCTCCCTGGTACGGGCGAATCGTTGCGATCAATACGGCGACGGCGTCGATCGTCAACACATTTTATCCGACGCAAGGCAGCAGCGGTGGCGGCATCTGGGGTTTTGGCGGTGCATCCATCGACCCGTCGACCAACAACGTCTATATAGCAACCGGCAATGCCGACACGACGACTCAGCCGAATCAGGCGCTGGGATACGCCGAACAGATCGTCGCCCTTTCGCCCGATGTCGGTACGGTGCTGGCCCATAGTTATGCGACGTTACCCCCGAGCAGCGATTCGGACTACGGGGCGACGCCGTTGCTCTTCACGCCGCCGGGCTGCAACCCACTGCTCGCCGCCGTAAACAAGTCGGGACTGTTCGTGCTGTTCGACCGCACGAACATCAACGCCGGGCCGAAGCAGACGATTCAAATGTCGATCTCCACGGATGCCGGCGACTTTATCGGCGTACCGGCGTACGATCCGGTCACGAACGAGGTCTATGTCGGACTTCCGGCAACCGAAGGCATCTACAAGCCGGGCGTCGCCGCCTTTAGCATTCGAAGCGACTGCACGCTCAACCCGACACCGGTATGGAATGCCGCCTTCGGCGCGGACGGCGCGACGACCACGGCCGACGTTCCACGGTCGCCGATGACGATCGCGAACGGCGTCCTGTACATCAGCGACTATCAGACGGCGATGACCTATGCCTTCGATGCCGCAACGGGGGCACAATTGTGGAGCGCGGCCCTCAACGGAAAAGGCGTCGTCGGGCCGATCGTCGCCAACGGACACCTGTTCACGAGTGACCTCTCGGGACAAGTCCGTGCCTGGACGCCGTGACGTCAGAATCGCCGGAGCGTACGACCGAGACGGTGCCGCGTTGCTCGAAAATCACGAAGCGGACGTCATGCAGCGAATCGACGTTATGCGACCGCAGGACTCCGTACAGGTCCTCTCGCGTGAGACCGGAGCGGGTCAGTTGGTGCTCGTCGATCCTCCCGTGCGATACGAGGACGCGCGGAGGATGGTCGATCAGCGTTGCAAGCGATGGATTCATGCGTAAACGGGTCAAGGCGGCATGCGCCAAAAGGATCGTCACGAGCGTCACGGCGCCGGCAAGATACGACGTCGTCGGTGCGTTCGGAACGCGCCCGACGATGGCACCGCACGCAACTGCGGCGACGAAGTCGAATGCGCCCAGCTCGGCGATCGTGCGACGCTCGGCGATGCGGAATCCCGCCACGGCGGTGATAAACAGTAGTAAAGCTTTAAGCGCGACCCAGCCGAGGGCGCCGGCATCGCCGACGAGGTATTGCATGTCACGGTTTCTACCCGCGCCTGCCCCTGGTCGGAGGCGCGACACCGGGGGTATATCGTCGCCTATGAACTACATACGAACGATCTTCGCGCTGGCCGCCGTAATCGTCATGCCATTGACCGTCGTCGCACAGACGTTACCGCAATCCACGCAAGACCGCCAAGAGATCGCTAACCTGATCTACCAGGCAAACTTGCCCGGCACGAGCCAAGCAGACCGTGCGGAGATTCAGCGGCGCATCACCCAGCTGCAGTATCAAATCAACACGGCGCCTCCGATCGCGCCGATGCCGACCGTCGCGCCGCTGTGGAATGGGAATGGGCCCGTCGGCCAACTGCCGCAGGTCAACGTCCATGCAACGCCGGTACCGCTTTCGCCGACCGTCTACGGATCGTGCGACGGCGATCGCGCGGTCATTGCGTATTTGAATCAACAGCTCGAGCTTCCAACGCTCACCATTCAAGAACGGCGCTACGCGCAGTCGCGACGCGACGAACTCGTCAACGACCTGCGAACGCGGCGCTGCTAGCGCTTCATATTCGGCAGCGGTCCGCCGCGGTGTTCTTCCGCAGGCGTCTCGTTCTCGTGCGGCGCCATCTCGGCACCGCGCTCAACGCCGCGTTCGGTCTTGCTTGCGTTTTTTAGTTCATCGAGTTGCTCTAACCGTCGCTCGTTAGCTTGTTTTTGAATTTCCAGGGCTTCGGGTTTCTCACGATCGTCGCTCATCCCAGGCTTATCGCCTTGCATTGCTAAACCGAAACGTCCGATACAACTAGGAGTTCGTTTGCCTACGGAGAGGGGTTTTTCGTGCGCCCGGTTCTTTGCATTGCGCTCTTCGCACTCGCCGCACTCGCTGCTGCCTGTGCCGGCGGCGGTGGTTCCGCACCCGGTCTTCCGTCAACGCCCATCGGACGTTCGACACCGCTCGTCTACTCGAAAGCGTTGATGACGATGAAGATTCCGGCGCAGCCGAAGAACGCATCGGCGAAGCGTCCGGCGTTCGTGTCACCGGCGACGCAGACGGTTGAAGTCTATGCGTACTCGCTCAGCAGCCCGTCACCGATGCCGAGCGCATCCGCTACACCGTATGCAGCGCAAATCTTTCCGGTAACGACGCCGAGCCCGTGCTCGCAAGCGGCCGACGGCAGCAAGACGTGCACGTTCGACGTCCAGGCCCCCGTCGGGCAAGATCAATTCGTCGTGCTCACGTACGCGGAGCCGTCGCCCGGTCCGTCGTCGATACCGCTCGCCGTCTTTGAATCGGGCATCGTCAACGTCAGCCTGTCGAGTTCACCTGCACCGCTCAACTTTACGCTGACGGGATTGCCGGTCAGCGTCGACGTTGCGGTCGCAAGTCCGCAACCGTCGATGACGCCGTCGACGCAAATCATGCCCGTAGGAACGGCGTCATCGCCGATGCCGCTCGCACTTACGCCACGCGATGCCAGCGGAGCCGCGATCTTGACGGACACGTTCTATCAGCCGGTGACGCTTGCGGTGTATCCGACCGATGCGGGCGTCAACCTTTCGCTCGCGGCGCCGTCGCAGTGTTCGCCGGCGTCGAGCGCTTCGGGCTCCTCCGCATCGATCACGTGCGCGAAAGACCTGAGCGACGTTCGGTATACCTATGATGGCGCCGTCGCATACGACTCGTCGAATGCAGTTGAAGATCACATCGAGATCTCCGCGCAGCCGCAAAACAGCGGGACGCCGCAGCCCGGGGTGGTGGAACTCAGCAGCGCGACCCTGAAATATCCGCTCGCGTCAGCCGGACAGACGGGATCATTTAGCCTCACCCGTTTCGAGCATGAGAGCGATGGAAGCATTCGCTACATCCTTGGAAACACCGGCGGCAGCATCGTCGGATCGTTCAATCCCGCGACGCCCACGCTTTCGAACGCGGTGCAGTTGCCGTTCTATAGCACCGATCTCGCGAGCGACAACTACGGCGACATGTGGATTCCGGATCATCAATCTGCGGGCGGCACGAACGACACCAACCTCACCTGCTTCACCGGATTGAGCGCAACGAGCGCGAATTCTATCGCGCTTTCCGGAGGCGGTTATCCGCTCACCCCGTTCAACGTCGCACGCGACGCAAACGGCAACATTTGGTTTAGCGCGCAAGACAACTCGACGTACCAAAATTGGATCGGCTACATCACACCGGGTCCAAACTGCAGCGTGTCGTTCAGCTCGGCGATCATCAACGTCGGTTCGATCAGCGAATACCCGCAGGCGCTGGTTTCCGACCAGTCCGGCTCGCCGTCGGGCGTCTGGTTTCTCTCCGAGACAACCGGCAATCTCTACCACGTAACGACGGCGGACAGCGCCGCGGTGTCCACGCCGGCCGTTTCACCGGGTTCGTTCTACGGACAGGCGCTCGCGGTCGATGGGCTCGGCAACATCTATCCCGCACTCGCCAGCTCCAGCGGCGCGTCGTCGGTCATCGACCAAGTACTGCAAGGAACGGCCGCGATCACTCCCGGCCAGCTATCACCGCTTTCGTCACCCATCGGCATCGACGTTTACCCCGCGTCCGGCTATCCGATGACGATCGCGTACGCAGATAACCTGCAGATCGGAACGAGTATGCCGGGCCTCGGCATCTTCGACTCGACGCCGTACGGCACCAACAATCTCGAGATTCTTCCCATCGACGCTACCGAGGGCTATGCGGCGTTCTTCGATCAACACGGCGACCCGTGGTTCGCATACGCCGATCCCTCCGGCGCGCAGTCGGTGATGCATTTCATTCGCACGTCGGTGTGGAGCGTCATCATGCCGTCGTCCTACAGCGTTCCGTTCGGGGGAGAGACGATTCCAATCGGAATCTCCGAGACCGCAGACAGCGGTCCGTTCACGGTCACGAGTATCTCCGATCCCACCGTCGCAGCAACGGCGACCCCGTGGCCCGGCATCGATCATGACGTGCTCCTGAACTTTACCGGGGCTACGGCCAACTCGTTGTCCCTCACGATTCAAGACCGCAACGGACGCACGCAGACCGTCAGCGTTCCCGTGAGCCAATTGATTGGCGCGAGCCGGCGCCGCAACGCAAAGATTTCGTGCATCCCCTCGGGGCGGATTGACAGCAAGCATCCCGGCTGTTAGGCTGCAAAGCACGATGACGAGCATTCGTTTCGCCACGACGACGACCACGACGACCACCACGCAGATTGCGTCCGGTGTCGGGTTGACGTAGGCAAAACAGCAAGTCGAGAGCTTACGAACCCCGCGCCGGCCGGCGCGGGGTTCTTTTTTATTCTTCAGCCGGAGTACCGAGATGATGAACGCGAGATGTACCAGTTGCAGTGCGATATGCGATCCGTGCGCGCTCTGCACGTGCGGCGGAGTCCCCGAGTTCGAGATGCCCGATGTCCGTATCGACGCGCTCGGGTTGCGCCGCTTGATCCGCGACCGGCGCGGCTCATTCGAGCCGCTCTTTGCCAGCGGCGTTTGGCGTTATCGTGAGTTGCTTCCACCGATCGCATCGCACGCGATCGTCACGATGAACGAAGGCAACGTCCCGGTCTATGCCGCACGCGCCGGCGGAGCGTACGCGGACGCGCGTAACGTCAGCTATCTGCATCTGGGAATGAATCCAACCGGATCGTTCAAGGACCTCGGCATGACCGTCGCAATCTCGGCCGCGCTGGATGCCGGAGCGGGCGCCGTCGCCTGCGCGAGCACGGGAAATACCGCTTCGTCGATGGCCGCTTACGCGTCGCGCGCGGGCCTGCGTTCCTACGCCGTTGTGCCGCGCGGTAGGGTCAGCCCAGCAAAACTTGCACAGATGCGCGAGTACGGCGTCACCGTCGTCGACGTCGACGGAAGTTTTGACGATGCCTTCGCGGCACTTCGCGAACGCGACGACGCACTCGTCGTCAACTCCGTGAACGCGTTTCGGATCGAAGGCCAGAAGTGCGCGGCGTTTATCCTGCTCGAAGCGCGCGCGTGGAAGGTTCCCGATTGGGTGATTCTGCCCGGCGGAAACCTCGGCAACATCTCCGCTATCGCCAAGGGCTTTCGCGAAGCACGCGCCCTCGGGCTCATCGACCGCCTTCCGCGCCTCGCGCTCATTCGCGCGGCGCGCGGTATTGAGACGACGGCAACCGCCATCGCGGTCGCTTCACCCACATCGCAGCGGCGTGCAGCGCGCGAGCTCGAACGGTTCAACGGCGTCGAACGCGCGGTTGACGACGATGCGATGCTCGCCGCGAAAGCCGTCATCGGACGCGAGGGCATCGGATGTGAGCCGGCTTCGGCCGCTGCGCTGGCCGGTCTGCGTGCGCTGCGACAGGAAGGCTCGATCGCATACGACGCCGACGCGGTCGTAATCCTGACCGGCCACGTTCTCAAAGACGCGCGAAGCATCGACGATGCTGCGTAACGCGTTCGTGGTCAGCGTACCCGCGACCAGTGCAAACGTTGGACCGGGATTCGATGCGGTGGGCATCGCGTTGTCGTTGCGAGTGACGGCATACGTTCGACCGGCGTCGCGCTTCTCGCTCGACATCGGGGGTCCGCACCTTCCGACGCACGGCGGATACGAGCACGCCATTCGTCGCGCGATTCTTCACCGATCCAAACGGCTTCCGCCGGTTGCAATCGTCGTCCACAACCCGATTCCGCTCGGCAAGGGTCTCGGCTCCAGCGCCGCCGCCGCGGTACTCGGTCTTGCGATCGCGCAGCGATGCGCGCGCGGCCGCGTCGACCGTAGGGAACTCGCACGCGATGCGGCTCGACTCGAAGGTCACGCCGACAACGCGTTCGCAGCGGTCTACGGCGGCGCGGTCATTGCAACGGCTGCCTCATCGATCGCGTTGCGCGCCCCGAGTGACCTGCGAGCGTTAGTCGTCGTTCCCGAGGTTGCGTTTCCCACGTCGGCCGCACGAAGGCTGCTTCCGGATTCATACACGCGTAGCGATGCGGCATTTACCGCCGGACACGCCTCGCTACTCGGCGCGGCGCTCGCGACCGGGAACTGGCGCGTTCTCGGCGACGCGATGCGTGATCGATTGCATCAGCCGTACCGCGCCCGCGCGATTCCCGGCCTCGAACGCGCGCTCGCGGTCTCGATGCCGGGGCTGGTCGGCATTGCCCTCTCGGGTGCGGGACCAAGCGTCTTCGCGTTCGTGCGCGACGGCGCGCACACGGGCGTCGCAAAGGCGATCTCGCGGCGTTTCTCGGACGCGGGGGTGGCCTCGAACGTACTCCATCTGTCGTTCGCGGCCGATGGCGCGCGCGTGCGAAGGGCTTGACGCAATGGAATTCGCCGTGTTAGCCTGTCCGCAATGTTTGCGACCACCACCATGATGTGTTCCATGTGCTGCATGCACCAGTATGCGGCGCGGGCCGTCATGTCACGAACTGTGTAGCAAGCACGAGAACGTGAATCACATGACGCCCCCGCCGAAACCGGCGGGGGCGTTCTTTTTGTCTCCTCCGCTTTCCCATCTCACCAGGAGGCCCGAGGAAATGGAATGTACCGTAGGGATCGCGCTGCTCGGATGCGGCACGGTCGGTACGCCCGTCGCGCATCGTCTTCTCGAAGAACGCGCGTCGATCGAACGCCGCACCGGCGTGAAGTACGAGTTGCACGGCATCGCCGTCCGCGACGCGCAGGCGACGCGCAGTGGACTGAACCCGGGTCTCTTCACCGCGGACGCACGCGCGCTCGTCGACGATCCACGCGTCGACCTCGTGATCGAGTGCATCGGCGGCACGAACGACGCGGCCGAATTGGTCGAGCGCGCGCTCGAGCGCGGACGTTCGGTCATCACCGCGAACAAAGATCTTCTGGCCCTTGCCGGCCCGCGGCTCCATGCGCTCGCGAGCGCGCGCGGAGCCGCCTTGCGCTACGAAGCCGCCGCGTGCGGCGCGGTTCCCATCGTACGTATGCTCGACGAATCGCTCGCCGGCGATCGTATCGACGCGCTTGCCGGCGTCATGAACGGAACCTGCAACGCAATTCTTTGCGCGATGGAATCGGGCGCAGAGTACGAAGAGGCGCTGAGCCACGCTCAAGCGGCGGGCTACGCCGAAGCGGACCCGACGAACGACGTCGACGGACACGATGCAGCGCACAAGCTCGCGGTGCTCATGCAACTCGGATTTGGACTGGCGGTGATCTCGCCGCGCATTCGCCGCAACGGCATCGCACAAGCGGGAAAGCGCGACATCGCGCGGGCGCAGATGCTCGGTTATCGCGTTCGACTGGTCGCCGCAGCAACGCGCACGAGCCGCGGCGCGCTCGCCGACGTCGGCGCAGTCCTCGTTCCCTGCGACCATCCGTTTGCGTCGCTTAGCGGGCCCGAGAACATCGTTCGCGTGCACGCGCGCGACGCCGGATCGCTCGTCGTACGCGGAGACGGCGCCGGCGGGCCTGCAACCGCATCCGCGGTGCTCGGCGATACGGTTGCGGCGCTGCGCGCATTCGGCGAGCGGCACGATCTCGCCCGTCGCGCGCGACCGCTCGAGGCGGCACTCGACGTTGCGCCGCTCTTCACGCACCTCGCGCACCATCACGAACTCCCACGCTATCCGCTGTGGGACGATACCATCCTCAACGCTCCCATCGCGCACGAATACCGTGCGTTCTCATGATGGAAAGGACATCACATCACGATGAGCACTACGCTCGAACCTCAAACGCGCTACGCGTTCGACACGATTGCGATTCACGGCGGTCACCGCGGCGATCCGGCGACCAAGGCCCGCGCGGTTCCCATCTATCAAACCACGTCATATCTCTTCGACTCAACCGAACACGCCGGTAAACTCTTCGCGCTCGAAGAGTTCGGCAACATCTATACCCGCATCAACAACCCGACGACCGATGTGTTCGAACAGCGGATTGCGGCACTCGAAGGCGGTTCCGGGGCGCTCGCAGTGGCAAGCGGGCAGGCGGCGGTCCTGTATTCGATTCTCAATCTCGCACGGTCGGGCGACCACGTCGTCAGCAGTGCCTCGCTCTACGGCGGAACGTACAACGCCTTTGCACATACGTTGCCGCGCTTCGGCATCGAGGTCAGCTTCGTCGATTTCGCCGACCCGGGCGCCGTCGCGGCCGCCATTCGTGGGAACACCAAAGCGATCTTCGCGGAAACGATCGGCAACCCGAAGATCGACGTACTCGACGTCGAGGCCCTCGCAGCGCTCGCACACGAGCACGGACTTCCGCTCATCGTAGACAACACGCTTGCGACCCCGTCGCTTCTTACGCCGATCGCGCACGGTGCCGACGTCGTCGTCCACTCCGCGACGAAATACATCGGCGGCCACGGAACGGCCATCGGGGGCGTCATCGTGGACGGCGGCCACTTCGACTGGACCGGCAGCCCGCGGTTTCGCGACTTCGTGGAGCCCGATCCCTCTTATCACGGACTGCAGTATGCGCAAGCATTCGGAAACCTCGCCTACATCGTCAAGGCGCGCGTGCAACTCCTGCGCGACGCCGGTGCGGCGATCTCGCCGTTCAACGCATGGCTCTTACTGCAGGGGCTTGAGACGCTGGGCCTGCGCATCGAACGCCACAGCAGCAATGCGCTCGCGGTCGCGCGCTTTCTCGCCTCGCACGCGAAAGTGACGCACGTCTCGTATCCCGGGCTCGAAGGTGATCCCGCATACGATCGCGCGCGGCGATACTTGCCGAAGGGAGCCGGCGCAATTCTCACCTTCCGCGTTGAAGGGGGCGAAGCGCACGCGCGGGCGACGATCGACCGCCTTAAGCTCTTCTCGCTGCTGGCCAACGTCGGCGATGCAAAGTCGCTGGTCATCCACCCCGCGAGCACGACGCATCAACAGCTCTCCGAGGCGGAGCGCTTGCGAAGCGGTGTCGATGGTTCGACCATTCGCCTCTCCGTCGGAATCGAGGCAATCGACGACATCATCGCGGATCTCGACCAAGCATTGGCGAGCTGATCCGCGAAGATCGTGCCGATGCGTGAATGGACCGTCGACCTCGGATCGCTTCGGCTTGCGAACGGCGCGCTGCTGCACAACGTGCAGCAGCGCGTCAGCATCTACGGTGAGCGCCGAGACGATAACGTCGTTCTCGTGCCGCACGCTCTGACCGGTTCGAGCCGCGTTGCCGAGTGGTGGCCGGGCATCGTCGGCGACAACGCGCTCTTCGATCCGCGCGAGTGGTGCATCATCGGGATCAACGCGCTGGGCAGTTGCTACGGATCGACGCGCGCGCCGGACGTCACGGTCGCGGATATGGTCAACGCCGCCCGGCGCGCTCTCGACGAAGTTGGGGTCGAACGGATTCGCTTCGTCGTGGGCGGTTCGCTGGGCGGCATGCAGGCGCTCCAGTGGGCGCTCGACGATGCTCGCGTGGAGTCTGCGATCGTGGTCGGTGCCCACTCGCACCACAGTGCGCTCGGAGTCGCGCTCAACGCCGTGCAACGTGAAGCAATTGCGATCGACCCCGCTCGCGGGCTTCGCCTAGCTCGCAAGATCGCGATGCTCACCTATAAATCGGAGGACTTGTTCAACCGCCGCCACGACCGCCGGCCCGACCGCAACGACCCGTCGCGCTTCGACATCGAGGGCTACCTCGAGCTTGCGGCGGAGCGCTTTGCCGGTCGCATGGATCCGCAGACCTATGCGACGCTGACGCAAGCGATGGATCGATTCGACGTGCGTGATCGCGCGGTGCCGGACGCCGATGTCACGTTCGTCGGCATCAGTTCCGATTGGCTCTTCCGGCCCCAAGACGTGCGCGCCGCGGCGAAGGGATTCGGCGCCCGGTATATCGAGATGCGAAGCGACCACGGCCACGACGCGTTTCTCGCCGAATCTACGGAACTCGCAGATCTTCTGCGGCCTGTCGTGGCGGCGCAACCGCAACCCGGTTCCGCCCGGCACGCTTAGCCTCGTAGAGCGCCTGATCCGCTGCATCGACGAGATCCTCGATCGAGCCGCCGGCTCCGGACACGGCTGCAACCCCCGCGCTCACCGTGTAGGCAATGTCGTCGGCCTTGAATCGCACGGCGTCGGCCGCGGCGGCGCTGCGAATTCGTTCGGCAAAGAGACGGCATGAAGCCGCGTCGTCATGCACGACCACGCAGAATTCTTCCCCACCATAACGCGCGACCACGTCGAAGGGGCGAACGTTCTCGCGCAGCAGTGCTGCAAAACGCACTAACACGGCATCGCCCGCACGATGGCCCCAGCGATCGTTGATCGCTTTGAAACGGTCGAGATCGAAGAGCACGAGACCGATGGCGCCGCGCGAACGCTCGGAACGCGCACGCTCGATGCGCATGGTGCGCTCGAAGGCGCCGCGGTTGAGCAACCCGGTGAGAGCGTCCACCGACGCGGCTCGCAGGAGATGCAGATCGGCGCGCTCTTTGGCGAGGATGATGAAGCACAGCGAGGTGCCGAGCATCGAAACGAACGCCGCAAAAAACGTAAGTGACTGCGTCACGTTTGCTTCGAACAAATGCAGCGTCGGATGGGAACTCACAAGCGTATCGATCCCACGATACAGTGCGCTCATGAAGAGCACGGCAAAGAAGCCGGCGCACATGTAATAAATCGTACGCTGACCGCGCGGAGCGACGAGCACGAGCGTCACCGCCGGCGCAAGGACCCACAGCGCAACGGCCAGTGACGCGGAGACGATGATGGGTGGTCCGGTTCCGAACGATGAAACGAGATCGACCGCCACGCCACCGACACCGAGCGCCCAAAACAACGCGATGACGGCGGGCGAGATCTCGACGAACGCAAATTCGAAGATGGCAGCGAGCTGGAGCGCGTACGCGCCGGAGATCGCCGCATAGCCCGCAACGACGCTGGCGTCGTAAGGGATCGGCCCTCGAAGCGCGTAGACGCTCCATCCCATACAGGCAGCGACCGCGCCAAAAGCCCACAGCGTGACCGGTCGTAAGCGCATGCCGCGCACGTTCGTGAGACCGAGTGCAAACGCCAAAATGGCATTTCCGGCCGCCAAGACGACGAAAAGCGTACGTGGATCGAGCACTACCAACGTTGCTCGCTGAAACCCGGTTGCCGTCGCACGGGGTTGCAGCACGCATGACGACCGATCGACCTCCGCTCCCGCCCTTCACGCTCGAGACGGCCGCCCAAAAGGTCCGCGCTGCCGAGGACGCCTGGAACACGCGCGACGCCGAGCGCGTGGCGCTGGCATATACGCCCGACAGCGTCTGGCGCAACCGCTCCGAGTTCTTTGCGGGCCGCGACGCAATCGTCGCCTTTCTCAAGCGCAAATGGGCGCGCGAACTCGATTATCGTTTGATCAAAGAGCTGTGGGGCTTTCACGAAAACCGCATTGCCGTTCGCTTTCAATACGAGTACCGGGACGCGTCGGGATCGTGGTTCCGAGCTTATGGAAACGAACAGTGGGAGTTCGACGAGCATGGGCTGATGCGCCGCCGGGAAGCGAGCATCAACGACGTCGCGATCGAGGAATCGGATCGCCGCTTTCGCTGGGAACTCGGCCCGCGTCCAGCGGAGCACCCCGGCCTCAAACCTCAGCCGTACTAAGCCGTCGTGCGCGATTTCGCGCACCGTTGTAGTAGAGCGCCACGCCGGCGCCGACGAGTACGAACGCCAAGCCGATCACCTTGAAAACGGCAAGCGGTTTATTCGTCTCGTCCGCCGACGGCAGCGTCGAAAGGACGATCGTTGCGGCGGTCGTCATCAACCCGATGATTCCCGCGGCGACGACGGTCCTGCGCCCGCCCGGAATCGCGAGATCGGCGGGAAATGCAACGCGCGTGAAGAGCACGGCGCCGAACAGAAAGAGATACGGCAGATACGTCGCGATCACGCCCATGCCGATAAGGACGTCGTACGCGCCGCGAACGGATGTCCCGCTCTGTCCGAGTACCGCAATAATCGCCGTGATGACCGATTGCACGACCAGTGCAACGACGGGCGATCCGTAGCGCGGATGCATGCGACCGAACGCGCGCGGGAGATATGCGTCGAGTCCGGCCGCAAACGGCAGACGCGCGGTCGAACAAACCCAAGCACCGACGCTGCCAAGACAACTGACGGTGACGAGAATGCCCGCGATTTTGGTAAGCATCGGCACTCCCACTCGCGCCGCGGCGCTGTCGATCGTCTGCATCACGCCATACATCTTGTCGACGCTGTTCGGCGGCATCGCCACCAAGATCGCAACCGTGCCCGCGATATAGAGCAGCACGATCAACGGCGCGCCGGCAGCCAGTCCGAGCGGAACCGATCGTCGCGGTTCGCGTATCTCTCCGCATAAACACGCGACGGATTCGGGCCCCGCGTACGCAAACGCGATCGTGATCCAAAACAGCATGTCCGTGAGGCTGAGGCCGGGCACGAGCGCGTGCGCGCTAAAGCCGGTCGCCGAACCGAATCGCGCAAACGAAACGATGCCCAAAACGACCAAGACGATCGTCGCGAGCCACCGTGAGATCGAGCCGATGTTATTGAGCCACTTCGCGGAGTCCAAGCCGAAGATATTGACGACGGTGCCGAGCGCGAGACCCGCGAGCGACCAGAAAATGAAGACCGACGGTGATGCGTGCGCGCCGGCGGAGCCGTAGATCGCATAGAGCGCGTTGCCGATCGTGAAGTAGAGCAGAACGGGAAGATACGGCAGATTACTCGCCCAGTACAGCCAGCCGCATAAGAAGCCCCAGAACGGCCCGAAGACCTCGCGTGCCCAGACGTAGATCCCGCCTTCTTCCGGATAGACCGATGAAAGAAACGCCACCGCGACGATCAGCGGCACGAACAGCACGGCCGCGCCGATCAGCCACACGGCGATCGACTGCGCGCCCGCGTTTCCCGCGGTCGCTACCCATTGAAGATTCGTCCCGGCAATGACGATGAACAGCGTGACATCGAGCAGGCCGAGGCTGCGTTTCATGAGGGCGGGTTCGCACCCGCCCTCATGCGTTCTTGTTACTCGATGATGGTTGCGAAGAAGTTTTTGTCGACCCAGTAGCCGTAGGCTACGATCTGGCGGCCGACGGCGACTTTCCCCGTCATCTGCCGGTTGAGCGCCGGCTGATCGTTGATCGTGATCGTATCGGCGGCGCGCTGCACCGTCACGAGGTGTCCCTTGACCGCGGTGATCGTTCCGGTCACGCGCGCGCGGTGCGGACCGACCGCGTAGCCCGGGCAGTGTCCATTCGGAGTCCAGGTTCCACCGGCCCACGTTCCGCAGACCGGATCGCCGTAGGCGTGGTTGGGGCCCGTCGCCGCAGCATCGTCGAGATCCGCGTTGGGATCCTTATCGACCGTCGTGGTGGTGGTCGTCGTCGTTTGCTGCGTGGTCGTTCCGGGCGTCGGCTGATCTTGTGTCACTTGTGCAAAGGCCGTCGATCCCATTGCCATCGTAAGGAGCGCGGCGAGCGCAATGCTTGCGTGTTTCATAAGCGCCATGTACCCGGCGGCGCGCGTTTTATCGCTCGTAGAGCCAGCGACGGACGGCCGTCCGCACTACTTGGTGTTCGAGCGGATGCAACCGCTCGAGCACCTGCCGTTCATCCTCTTGCTCGTTTATGCTCAAGGGGCGGCGTGCAAATACCGGTCCGCGATCGGTTTCGACGGTGACGCCGTGCATCGTCGCACCGACCCAGCGGCTCTTGGCTTCAAGCGCGTCGCGAACGGCGTGCGCGCCGCGAAAGGCGGCGACTTCTTCACCGTCGGGCATGGCGACGATATCGCGGCTGGAGTCGAGCGGCAGAAAGGCCGGGTGAATGTTGAGCAACTCCGGAAAGGCCGTCACAAACGCCGGATCGAGCAGATGCATCCAACCGAGCAGCAGAACAAGTTCCGGTTCGAACGACGCGACCGCGTCGAGCAGACGCACGTCGTATGAAGCCCTCGGCTCTTCCTTACGATTCCACGCAACCGTTATCGCGTCGATTCCCGCGCGCGACCCGCGCTCGAGGACGAACGCATCGCGCTTGTTGCTCACCACGGCGCGCAGATCGAGCGGAAGGCCCGCGGCGACGTCATCGATGACGGCTTGCGCGTTCGTACCGCTTCCCGATGCAAGGATGACGGCGCGCGGTTTGCGTCCGACGAATTGCAGCGGGTCGAACGTTTCGACGATCGACGCGTGCGCGTGGCGCGCGTAGTACGCCACGAGCTTCTCGGCGCCGACCGCGGCGATGATCGCGCGTACGTAGCCGCGTGCACGCAACTCGCACAGCGCGATGGCCAGTAGCGCGGCGCCGAGCTCTTCACCGCGAAAGGCTTCGGCGACGCCGAAGGGACCGAAGACGCCGCTCCCCTCGTCGGCGGCTGCGCCGCGCAACCATGCGTAGCGCAAACCGCGCGGGTCGATCGTCGCAAAACCGGCAATCGCGTCACCGTGCATCGCCACGACGTTTGCACCTGCGTGTGCCTCGCTGCTCCACGCGCCGCCGAACGCGTCATCGATCCACGCGAGCACGCGATCGGGCGCACCATGATGAATCTGCACCGAGAATCCCATCGCTTCGAGCGCGCGGTATTCGCGAGCCGTACGATCGACGCCGTACCGCTCGTCGAGGGTGACGGACAGATTGGCGTACACGCGATTACGAACGAGCGGGATGCACGACGACCTGCGGCTCGTCATCACGACGCGCCTCGATCCATCCGACGATTCGCGCGCCGGGCGCCGCATCGACGGCCTTCTGTGCGTCTTCGAGCGGCACCACGAGTGTGTATCCAAGGCCCATGTTGAGCGTGCGATACGCCTCGTCGTCGCGCAGCGATCCGCGCTTGACCAATTCCGTCATGATCGGCGGAACGGTCCAGCGCGACTGCTCGAACACCGCTTTGACGCCTTCGGGAAGCGTGCGCGGAACGTTCTCCAGTAAACCGCCGCCGGTAATATGCGACATGACTTTGACGTGCGCGACGCGTTGAATGGCGCGAACAGCGTCGTAGTACGACGGATGCTCCGCCAGCAACGCGTCGGCGTACGTGCGGCCGTCGAACGGCGCCGTCCATTCGTCGCGCGCGATCAGCGCGCGCGCAAGTGAGTAGCCGTTCGTGTGCAAACCGACCGCCGGCAACCCGACGATGGCGTCGCCCGCCGCAACGGATTGCGGTTTGGGAACGTCGTTGACGTCGACGATCCCGACGATCGTGCCGGCCAAATCGAAGTGCCCCGGCGCGTACAGGCCCGGCATCTCCGCCGTTTCTCCGCCCAGAAGCGCGCACGAATGCGCGCGGCATGCATCCGCGCAGCCTTGAACGACCGCCGCCGCAACCGCCGGATCGAGTTTTCCAACGGCAAAATAGTCGAGAAAGAACAGCGGCGACGCATTGACGACGAGGATGTCGTTCACGCAATGGTTGACGAGGTCGCGCCCTACCCCGTCGTAGCGTTGGAGTTCCGCCGCAATGAGGATCTTGGTTCCGACGCCGTCGGCCGAAGCGACCAGCGCACGGTCGCCGCCGCCGGGCAGTCGGAACACGCCCCCGAACCCGCCGATGGCGTCCAGCTGGTCGGGATGACGCCAGCCGCCGAGGACGTTTTTGTAGCGCGCGACGGCCTCGTTTCCGGCACTGATATCCACTCCTGCGCGCGCGTAGGCGTCAGGAGACTGACTTTTGTCGCTCATGCGCGCAGCCTCGAAGGGCTCGAAGAACGTAACGGACGAAGGTACGAATCGATAGTCGCCATCTGCAGGCGTATTCACCCAATGGAAAGGTAGCCCATGCAAGTCCGTATCGCACACGATGCGCCCGCGGCCGCGCGCACCGGCGCGCTGGTCGTCCCGATCTTCTCCGGTTCCGAACTCAGCGGCGCGGCGAAATCCGTCGACGACGCGCTTGGAGGGGCGATCGCCGACGTGCTGTCGTCCGGCGAGATCAAAGGGAAGCTCGCTGAAATTGCATTCATTCACGCCAAGGATCAGCCGTTCCATCGCGTGCTCGTCGTCGGTCTCGGTGACGCCGCGAAGTTCGAACCGCACATGCTTGCGCGATACGCGGGAACCGCGGTGCGCTATCTCGGACGTCGCAAGGTCACGGAGATTGCCATTGCGCTGCCTGAGCAGGCGAAGTCGCAGGCGGCCGCCGCAGCCTCGTTCGCGTCGGAAGGCGCGCTGAGCGGCTCGTTCGACACGTCGATCTATCAGGGTGAAAACGAAAAGAAAAACACGGTCGAAACGGTGACGATTCTCGCGGGCGATGCAGATGCAAAAGCGCTCGACGAGGGACTTCGCCGCGGCACGGCGCTCGGTGAAGCGGTGAACTTCGCGCGACGCCTTGCACTCACGCCTGCCAACGACATGACGCCTACCATTCTTGCCGACGAAGCGGTCAAAGCCGGCAAGCAGAGCGGTCTCAACGTCGAGGTGTGGGACGAAGCACGTGCGCGCCAGGAAAAGATGGGATCGTTCCTGTCCGTTGCGCAGGGAAGCGTGCAGCCTCCCAAGTTCATCATCATGCGCTACGAGGGCGATCCCGGCAATAAAGAACTGCTCGCGCTCGTCGGCAAGGGCATCACGTTCGACACCGGCGGCATCTCGATAAAGCCCGCCGAACGCATGGAAGAAATG